>JAITKS010000200.1 GCA_031278315.1 Planctomycetaceae bacterium
ATCGGGAAATATAAATATATTTTTATGAGCATCAAGAAATCGCCATACCGCATCGCGTATCTTTTCAAAGAACGATTGACGAAAAGTTTCAGCATTAGACGTATCAATACTAGAAAAATCGAATTCCATCACGGCATAACTATTTTTTAACGGAGTCGGATTTTTACCAATATACAAATCACCGAATAAAGATTCAAAATCGGCTGCAAAGTTAATATCGTAATAATATAAAAGCATCGATAGAAATAAACTCTTGCCGAAACGGCGCGGACGAATAAATATTTTGCTTGCGTTATTCTCGTTCTCAAGTAATTCAATAAATTGTGTCTTGTCAACGTAAACAAATTTATTACCGGTTCGGATACTTTTAAAATCGGCTTTACCGCAAGGTAATTTTTTAAATTTTTTTGTACTCATAATAATCGAAAAGGCACACAATGTGCGATTAAAAAGTTTTGTAATTCTGTGGAATAATCCGTTACTAAAGTGCCGCCCCCGCGGGACGTAACCGGTAGGTGATTGATAATCCGTTTTAAATTCATAATTCAAAAAAGTTGGAAACAAAAAATTTCACCAAAACATTATCAAATTTTATTATTCGTTTATTAGGTTATTAAATTCTGATTCATCTATTGTTTTGATTCCTAATTTTTCAGCTTGTTTTATTTTTGTGTTGCCCGGTTTCTTTCCTACTACAACAAAACTTGTATTCGACGAGACACTCGAAGTTGCCTTGCCGCCGTATGATTCTATTACTGTATTTATTTCATCACGGCTGAATTGTTCAAGCGTACCTGTTACAACTATTGTCAATCCCGATAATGGAAGTTTACGGCTAGTTTTGTCCGAAACATTTTCTGAAATTTCTGAATTTTCTGAAATTTTTTTACTCATATTTGATTCTCCTATATTATTTTTGTTAGTTGTGTTTTGATTTTTTGTTACATTTAAGTTTACATTTGAATTATCTTCGTCTGATAAAATATTCAACTTTCTTGATTGAATAGTCTGAGGCGAATATTCGTCATCGAAAAACGTTTTTTGATTACTGCCGTCTCGTTTTTTTGCGAACTCTGATATTAACTCTTCGATTGTTTTTTTACCGTAATCACTGTGTAGAAAATTATACAAACTAGCCGCAATAATTTCGCCTATGCCGTCAACTTGACTTATTTCTTCTTCTGTTGCTTCTATCAATCTTGTGATCGTTTTGAAATGTTTTGCGATTAATTTTGCGGTTCCGGCACCGACATGTCTTATACTCAAGGCATTAATAAATTTTGCCAAATCACGATTCTTACTTTTGTCAATATTATTTATCAACTTTACAGCTAAACGCTTACCCATTCTTTCGATTTTGCCTGATTCTAGTTTCTCTGTACTCAATCTGTATATATCGGCGAAATTTGAAATTAGTCCGTTATCGACTAATTGATTTATTAACTTGTCGCCTAATCCTTCGATATCCATAGCAGCACGGCTTGCGAAATATCTTATCCGCTCTTTCATTTGTGCTGAGCATTCATGATTAGCGCAACGAATATATACACCGCCTTCATCTTTGACAAGTTTACTCCCGCACGCTGGACAATTTTTTGGAAATTCATAAACCTTATTTTCAAACTTTCTCAAATGTTTCTCAACCCGCACGACATGAGGAATGATCTTACCAGCTTTCTCAACTACTACGATATCACCGGCTCGAATATCTTTCCGTTCAATTTCTTCCGCATTGTGCAGACTCGCTCTTGAAACAGTTGTTCCGGCAAGTTCGACCGGCGTCAACTCGGCTACCGGCGTTATTACTCCCGTCTTGCCGACTTGTACACTTATTTGTTCAAGTTGTGTTACCGCTTCATATTTTTCTACTTTGTATGCGATCACCCAACGCGGATATTTCGATGTTACACCGAGTTTTTTTCGTAACGAAAAATCATTAACTTTCAACACGAGACCATCAATTTCAAAATCCAGCGAAGATAAGAAATTATCCTCATTTTCGTAAAGCGATTCGCAGTAATTCGCCGCTTCCGAAAATGAATTAAACAATTTTACATGAGGTATCGGCGAAATCCCGTATGATTCAATTTCACGTAAAAAATCAAAATGATTATCAGAACGCAAACCCTCATATTCGCCGATACTGTGCGCGAAAAACCGCAAATGACGCCCCGCACAAATTCGTGAATCTAGTAATCTAATACTTCCGGCGGTAACATTCCGCGTGTTGGCAAATGTAGGCTGACCTGATAACTGCTGACTTTGATTAAGAATTGTTAAATCAGAATTACGCATGTAAATTTCACCGCGGACTTCAAGCAGTTTCGGCGGTTTCAAATTGCTCGCACTCGATTTTTGGGTTAGAGCCGCTGGCGGTTCAGGAATGTTCAATTTAAGCGGAATATCTTTTATTGTACGAATATTATGTGTTATATCATCACCTGAAATTCCGTCGCCGCGAGTTAGTCCGCGTACTAGTAATCCGTTTTCATAAATTAACGTTGCAGCGACACCGTCAATTTTAAGCTCGACAACCCAACTAAAATTTGAGTCCGCTTGACTCTTTTTATTAGTTGATTTGCTATCGCCGATGTCACTTGATTCAGACAATTTTGAATCTAGTAAATTTGAATCTAGTAAGTTTGAATCTGACAAATTTGATTTTATATGCCGATCAACTCTATTTCCGAAATCGCGTAATTCACCGATACTGTATGTATTTTCAATTGAAAGCATCGGAACGCGGTGAGTTATCGTAATCAATCCTGTCACGCTGTCTTTACCGACTCGCTGCGTCGGACTATCCAGCGGAATTGGTTTGCCGGATTGTTCCTCTAGCACTTGCAATTGTTTCAATAATTTATCGTACTCTATATCAGAGATTACGGGTTCACCGGCACGATATTTTTGATCATAATCCCAAAGCTGCTTGCGGAGGGATTCAATACTTTTTTCATTTTCACTCATAAATTAACTCATAAATTACAAGTTTAGTTAGATACAATTTAGATACAATTCTATACGCAAATCATACAATGAATTTCACCAATACAATGAATTAATGAATTTCACCGATACAATGAATTTCGCCGATACAATAACGTATTCAATAAAACCTGCTTATCTATCGGGCAGACTTTTAATGAATGCAGGTAAGTCATACGTAGAACGATTGATCTACGTTTGCTGATTCTGATTGTCTGCTGATTGATTCTACGGGTTGAAATTGTGTACTGTATTTTTGAATAGAATCTTAATTCAGCTTATTACTCCATGATTCGACAATAAACGGCAGGTTTGCGTTCATGTCGATTTGCTCGATTGCGTCGAGAGTACGATTTAATCTTTCGGATATAATTTGCATAGATTCGTATGAATCTGCTTGTTTTAGATTTTCTCTAAAATGATCGATACAAATATTTAATATTAGTTTGAATCGTCTGCGTCGAATTGGAGCTTCTTTTCCTGCTTCTTCGATAAAATTATTTAATTGTGCAGCCAAATTTACCGAGTCGATATATCGGCTTGACATATATTTATTTAATTCGGTTCTTATTTTATCGATAGCGTCGTCGTACAATTCTTTTGCTTGGTCGTAACTTCCGCCGCTGCGTTTTGCTAGATTTAAGCCTTGCTCGAAAGATTCGACAATTTCATTTTGCATCAAAATAGATGCTAGAGTTCGCGGCGGCAGCGGTGAAAATCTTATGATACGGCAACGGCTGCGGATTGTAGGTAATTGTTTTGCGGTAGAAGTTCCAATCAAGATAAGTAGCGAATCGGTCGGCGGTTCTTCGAGTGTTTTTAGAATTGCGTTTGCGCCTTCGGCATTGAGATAATCGGCGTCATCGATTATTGCAACTTTAAAATTTCCTAAATATGGAGTTCGCGAAATATCAAAGCAGAGTCCTTCTTCGCCGCGGCGTTCTTTACTGCCGATCAAAAATTCAAGCGGAATAAAAGATTTATCTACAGGTTTAGAAATATAAAATAAATCCGGATGAGTTGAAATTATATCGGTCGGTTTCGGTTGCGGATTGTTAGACTTAAATTGCAAACATGATTCGCAAACGCCGCAAGGGTCGAGTTCGCGGCTGTTCTTTTTTTTGCAAAGTAATCCTTTAGCGAGTGCGAGTGCAAAACGTTTTTTACCTATACCGGAAACACCAATAAACAAAAAACTACCCGACAACCGTCCCCGCAAATATGCAGAACGGAAGCGTTCAAAAATTGCATCGTGTCCTTGAATTTCATGCCAAGACATTTTGTAATATATTTGTAATAGATCAGCGGAATAGTTAAAACTACTCGTAATGTATCAGTGAAATTTCTCAATTGTTTTAAGGTTAGTTTTGAAATTCACAACCTCAAAAAGAGTTGAAAAAACAAGTATTTCACTGATAAATTACGTTTTAAGAAATCGCTTACACCTGAAGTTAATTTAATAATGAGGATAAGAATTAGGCGGATGAGGAGGATTAGGATTAGGCTGATGAGTGTTTACTCTTTTTTGTACATCAATTTCGATTTCACCGAAAGCGTTTTCGTATCGTTGAATAGCTGCTTGCAGTGTCAACAGTATTCGTTTAGCCGAGTAGAAACTGGTAATGATTCGATTTGACAGGACAATTTTTTGTTGAGACGGACCGAGAGGTTGCGTATTTAGTCCGAAGTCGAGAATAATTTCTTCGGGTGTTCCGGTTATTCGGCAATAGTTGACATAATTCGCAATGACATCGGAATCATCCAATTGTATCGGCTGTTGTCCCGACACTTCGGAATTGTTTGGATTATCTTCCGGCACGTTTAAATTGTTTAGATTATCTCCTGACATATTTCAAAGCTCCTTTTGTTTGAGTTGTTCCGGTAATGTTTCAAGTAAATTGCATGATCGTTTACAAATAACGATATTTGTAAACTTATTATTTTTTTGGTTTGTTTGATCATTAAATACAAACTATACCAATAAAGTTGCGTGTTTATATCAGAAAATATTATTATGACAATAGGGGATATTTCTAATGTTACAAATTTCGCAATGTTACAAACCGCGCATTATGAATTGCGTATGAATTGCAATTTATTCCGCACACAGAGAGTACAATACGCACGGCTATTGAATATGTTAAGCAATGGAATTTTTGTTACAATAATGTTCGCTTTTAAATTTGTTCGGTTTTAAATTTGTTCGGTTTTTGTTTATTAACCACAGAGGACACAGAGAACACAGAGAATGAAAATTTTGGTGATATATCAGTGGAATATTTTCGTATATTTCGTTCTTTCGTGTGTTTCGTGATCTCAAAAAAACAAAAATTCTACTGTATATATTACAAAACAAATATTAGGAGGAACGCAGGCGGCTCGTCTGCACTGTTTTTGTACAAAAAATATAAATATGCGGTCGAGACGACCGCGTTCCTTCTAAAAATAAATTTTTATATTACGTTTTTAGAAATTCTATTAAGATTTTCAACTGGTTTTGGGAGTTCCATTGCAAAAGAAAACAAAACCGTTACAATGATCCGCCCGTGCATTACTTTGATGTAATTCCACAGACTTAAAAACATCAAGAATTGCTTTATATTCTCTGGTGTATTCTCTGTAGTTAATACTGTAGTTAATACAAAAATCGGCAGTAATCAGATAATCAGAATAGACATCACTGAAATATAAACCGCTGCAAAAAAACTTTAACAATCAACCAACAATTAATAAAAAATGAATAAATACCTATCCCTGAAATTTAATGATAACACATTAATTTCAGAATCAATCTTAACAATTCAACAGTTTACGAGCCGCTGCATTTTGAAAAATATTTTCGTTACGTTTTTTTTCGTGACATTATTTGTTTCCGTTTGTTTTGCTGTTGAAAATTCTGTTGATAATAAAGTAACCGGTACAAAATTATTACGTTTTCCAGATATTCATCGTGAAACCGCAGTATTTTGCTGCGGCGGCGATATTTGGAAAACAGGAATTTCATATTCGGATTCTTCGGCTTCATATTCGAATCCTTCTGAATATATCGAGGCAGTTCGTCTTACTGCGCATGAGGGTCAAGAAGTGTTTCCTAAAATTTCTCCAGACGGTAAATGGGTAGCTTTCACGGGTCAATATGACGGAGATGAGCAAGTTTACGTTATACCTATATCGGGAGGCATTCCGCGTCAATTGACATTTTATCCGGCTGCCGGTCCTCTTACGCCTCGATGGGGATACGATAATATCGTTTACGGATGGACACCGGACGGAAAGAATATCTTGTTTCGTTCTCTTCGCGATTCGAATCATGTTACCGAACTCGGAACTTTGTACACGGTTCCTTTTGAAGGCGGTTTACCCAAGAAAGTCGGGATGCCGACTGCCGGTGCGGGCTGCTTCTCTCCAGACGGATCGAAAATCGTTTATTCGCCGTTGTTTCGTGATTTCAGATCATGGAAAAGATATGAAGGCGGTTGGACGCAATATCTACTCATATTCGACTTGAAAACAAAAGAAACAACTCGTATCGACAATAATCCGCGAACCGAGCGTGAACCTATATGGATCGAAAACAAAATATATTTCTCGTCTGACCGTACTGGTACGATGAATTTGTTTGAATACGATATTAGTACAAAAAAAATCTCACAGCTGACTAATGAAAAAATCTGGGATGTTAGATGGGCTTCAGGAGACCAAGTTACAAAACAAATTATTTTCGAGCTGGCTGGTGAATTGGTACTATTCAATACTAGTACAAAAAGTATGAATAAATTGAAAATAAAAGTACCGCATGACGGTTTGGCGATGCGTCCGTCTCGAATCAAGGTAAACAAGAATATCGAAAGTTACGCAGTTGCGCCGAATGAAGGTGCAGCGAAAAACCGTGTTGCCGTGATCGCACGGGGCGACTTGTTTGTTTTGCCTATCGATAAAGGTTTCGTGAAGAATCTAACTAACACAAGCAGCGCACATGATCGGGAAGCGGTATTTTCAAAAGACGGTTCAAAGATCGCTTTTATTTCTGACAATGCGGTTGCGAATTTGCCGTATAGTCAAAAGTCAAAGAGGCAAATTGTATCTGCAACGTCGCCGGATACGGAGGATCACATTTACGTTATTGATCCCAAAGGCGGGAAAAATCAAGAGCCGGCAGCTGCTAATTTCACCGGACGGCTCGACGGACTAAATTTTTCGCCCAATGGTAAATTTATTTCTGTCAATGATTGCAAGTCAAAGTTGTATATTATTCCGCTTGAAGAACTCGACGGATATAAAAAAGGCGAAGCGTTTGAAGTTACAGCAGGCAGATATGGTGATACTCCGCGAGCCAAATGGTCTCCGTGCGGGAATTATCTCGCTTATACGAAGTTGAACGAACATGATGTTAGTTCGCTTTATATTTGGAATCTAAAAACGAAAACAGAAACAAGAATCACCGATCAGTTTTTCGATATATCCGAGCCTGCGTGGAGTCCTAATGGTGATTTTCTATACTATTTATCTGTACGTGAATTCGCACCGCAAATAAGCAGTACCGAATGGAATTTCGCAGGAAATAGAAATGCCGGTATTTTTGCTCTCGCCCTAAGAAAAGACGTAAAAAATCTTTTCGCACCGCAATTCGATAATGATGACGATGACGAAAAATTAAAATCGGACAACTCTAAATCAGATGAAAAAAAATCTGAAGACAATGAATCAAACAAGAACGAAAAAGACAACAAAAAAAGTACAAACGATCCAAATGATCCAAACGATCCAAAAGAAACAAAAGATCCAAAGGAACCAAAAATTGTCAAATTAACGGAGATAGATTTCGACGGATTAGCTAAACGTGCAATTCGAGTTCCGATTGATGCTGATAACATTTACGGACTTTCTGTAACGGAAAAGTATTTGGTCTATGTTAAAAGGAGTGCGCAGTATTATGGTCGAGAGCCGGAACGTAAACCGCAAATAGTTCTGTTCGATATAAAAGAGCGTAAAGAAAAAACGTTGGTTGAAAATGCCGGTTCTTATGCAATTTCGCCGGACGGTGCGCGGCTAGTTTTTAACGGCGACGGATTGAAAGTAATCGAGATCAAGCCTGAGGCTAAAGCTGTATCTTTACCGGTAGAAAAAATGTATGTTGATTCGGTGCCGGCTGAAGAGTGGGCGGAAATTTATCGTGAAGTATGGCGGAAATTCAGAGATTATTTCTACGTGAGTAACATGCACGGTTACGATTGGCAGGCTCTCGGCGAGCAATATAATGAGTTGCTGCCGCATGTCGCACATCGCAGCGACTTGAATTATGTTATCGCAGAATTAATTAGCGAGTTGAATGTTGGTCATGCGTATATTCAGGGAGGCGATTTTGTCTTACCGGCGAGACCGAAAGCCGGGTTAGCAGGTTGCCGTTTCGAGTTAGACGAAAAGGCGAATTTATACAAAATTTCAAAAATATACAACGGAGAAAATGAAGAATCGAAGTACAGATCGCCCCTGCGTGAAGTTGGTGTTGATGCGAAAGAAGGAGATTACGTACTAGAAATAGACGGCGTAATGTTGCGGGGAAATGATAATCCGTATCGGTTGTTACAAAACCGTGTTGATCCGGTAACGTTGACATTAAACGATAAGCCTACATTAGAAGGTTCACGAAAAACAACTTACAAGCCGATTGAAAATGAGGGCAATTTACTTTATCTTGATTTCGTGTCGGGCTGCCGTAAAAAGGTTGACGAGGCAACAAACGGTAAAGTTGGTTACGTACATATTCCTGATATGAGTGCAGCCGGTGCTTATGAATTCTTAAAATGGTATTATCCGCAAATACGCAAAGAGGGTTTGATAGTAGATGTACGTTCAAACGGAGGCGGTAATATTTCGCAATGGATAATAATAAGGATGAATCAAAAGTTACTTGGAACTCGATTCGGCGGTGTTGATGAATCTCCGGATGCGTATCCGGCATTAGCGAGACATGGGCATCAAGTTTGTCTGATTAGTGAAACGTCGGCGAGTGATGGTGATATTTTTCCGTATTATTTCCGTGAAGCAGGATTGGGATTACTAATAGGAAAACGCAGCTGGGGCGGTGTCGTGGGGATTTCGCCTAAAGGACAATTACTAGATGGAGGAATGGCATTCGTTCCGTTAAATGGAACAAATGACAAAGAAGGAAACTGGGTCATTGAAGGCAAAGGTGTTACGCCGGATATTGAAGTTGACAATGATCCAAAATCAATGATTGACGGAAAAGACTTACAATTGGAAAGAGGTATTATCGAAGTAATGAAAAAAATCCAAAACGACCCCGTAAAGTGGCCTTCTTATCCAAAACCGCCGGTAAAAACGAAGTAAAGTGTAATATACTTATTGTCCTTTAAAATTCGGTTTTATTTTTTGTAACGAAAAAGGTGACCGTTCACGCATAAAACTAGAATCGCCCTGAAAGGGCAACAGGATTTTTTACTGAATCGCCTGCCGCAGCGGGGCGGGTAAAAGTCCCCGCCAAACCGGAGCCCTGAAAGGGCAGCAGGATATTATGACACGATTATTGTGAAGAATCCGGCAAAAAAAGACAAATAACAAATTATCCGCGCATAAAATACTATTGTCTTTTCAGGGCGGATTTTGGTTAAAACAAATAACGAATTTTCGTAATATATCAGTGGAATAATTGTTTTATTAACCACACATAACACAGAGAGATTGTAATTTTAGATTTTAAATTTAAGTGAATTACTAAAAAATATTTTAGCCGGCGGGAACGCAGGCGTCCTGTCTGTATCTTTTTTGTAAAAAAAACGCCTAAAGATGCGGTCGAGACGACCGCTATTCCGGCAACAATAAATTATTTCACTGATATATTACTTAAAATTTAATTCCTAATTTCAATAATATTTTCAACTTTTTTATTTATCGTAACGATAATTTGCTAACGTTAATGTCCTATATTTTTGTTACACAGCCATCTGAATTACGTGATCTTGTTTGGCGGCTACGGGACGTGCCGACGATAGCTTACGATACGGAGTTTATTTCGGAGGGGCAATATTCATCTTTACTTTGTCTTGTTCAGGTGGCGGCGGGCGGGATTCATGCGATTATTGATCCTCTTGCGATTGGTGATCTTTCTCCGTTCTGGAATTTAGTTTGCAGCGGTGAAAAGGAAATTATTGTTCATGCGTGTCGTTGTGAGATGGAATTTTGTCATCGGGCGATAGGTATATTACCTAAGCAGCTTTTTGATGTCCAATTAGCGGCAGCGTTTACGGAGGCGGAGTATCCTATTGGATTTCGTTCTCTTCTTGACCGTACTCTTCATATTGATCTACCCAAAGAGGAATCGCGAACGTCGTGGAACAAACGGCCTTTAACGGCGAGACAAATAGAATATGCGATTGGCGATGTATTATATCTTGAGCAGATTGCTGAAGTTTTGAAAAGTCAATTGATAAATGCTGACAGATTGAATTGGTATGAATCTGAAGTTTTAGAGCTTCAATCTAGGTTAGTTCATGATTTCACCAATGCGCGATGGCGTCATGTTTCTAAGGCGTCGTCGTTAAATTCGCGTGAGCTTGCGATTTTGCGTGAGGTTTGGTTTTGGCGGGACCAAGTTGCGAAAAAACGTAATTCACCGCCGTCGAGATTTTTACGCGATGATTTATTGATAGAACTAGCTAGACGTAAAACAAGTGACCCGAAAAGAATTGCTGCGGTTAGAGGATTTCAGAGAATGGATTTAGCGAAATGTATTCCTGAAATTTCGGACGCTATAGATTATGCGTTGAAGTTACCGTTAGAGGATTTACCTCCAGTTTCGGACAGGCTGTCGTATCCGCAATATGCGGTAATTACGCAATTCTTGTATGCTGCGATAGGTTCGTTGTGTCGAAAGGAGAGAATTGCGTTACAGTTAGTTGCCGGACCGAATGATATTCGTGAATTTATTGCAGACGAGTTAGGAACTATTTCGCAAAATATCAAGCCAAGATTAAAATCAGGATGGAGGGCAGAATTTGTAGGCAATATGTTACACAATTTATTAAGCGGCAAAACGACAATAAGAATAAATCCTCACAACGCCGAAGAACCGTTAATTTTCACTCCGCAGCAATAGAAGCAGCCTTATTTGTCAAACCAGCCCTGAAAGGCCGATCGGATATTGGCTCAATATCAACGGATAAATTATCACAAAATTTAAAATCTAAAATCTAAAATTATAAAATCTTTTTTTCTCTGTGTTCTCTGTGTCCTCTGTGGTTAATAAAAAAAATCAAAATGAGTTTTTTAAAAATTCGGTTGTGTTATAAAAAAATTGAGCAAAAGATTGAGATTTATCTGATTTATAATCATATCTTATTTGATTATAGCGAGTTAAAAATTTTTCAAAAAAATATCATTTTATGTTCAAATTGCTATTGTGCGAATTTTTAAAAACGGTTATATTCCCGCCGCATTTGACAGACAGTTGGTTGACATTGATTGATTGTGAAATATTTCTTTAATAATTGATGATATAGTTTTTTATTTTTTTGAAAAATACGAAACAAAAAAATAGATACAAAGAACTGATTTTGTAAAATTCAAACAGGTTTAAGTTTGAAGACAAATATTAACGATTTGCAATCTAATAGTAATATTTGACAACGATTTAACTAAGCTGTACAGCATTGAAACGAGGTGTATTCATGAAGCGGTCAAAAATAATTCAAAAAAATTTCCCGAAGGATATATTTTTGACTTAGAACAAAGTGAATGGGATTTTTTGCGGTCAAAAATTTTGACCGCAAATTTGGGCGGTAGAAACAAACTTTCTCAAGCCTTTTCTCAAGAGAGCTTATACAGTCGGCGATGGTATTAAAATTCAAGCACACAATTAAAAAGAGAACAAAAAAATAATCCTGTTAATCCTGTCAAAAAAAATTAAAACAAATGACTGATATAGTGAAATTCAAACAAGTCGAAGACAAAATCATCACGATTCGCGATCAAAGTGTGATACTAGATAGCGATGTTGCGGATTTATACGGTGTTGAAACGAAACGAATCAATGAAGCGGTTAAAAACAATCCTGAAAAATTCCTAGAAGGATATATTTTGCAGCTTACTGATAAGGAAAAAAACGAGGTGGTCGAAAATTTCGACCACCTCAAAGTAAAATTTTCACCGTCACTGCCCAAAGCCTTTACAGAAAAGGGCTTATACATGTTGGCAACAATATTAAAGAGTCCGGCGGCAATTCAAACAACGATTGCGATTGTTGAAACGTTTACAAAAGTACGGAATTTATCACAAAAGATAAACGAACTAACAACTGTATCGGACAAAGAATCGCAGAAAAAACTAATGCAGTCAAGCGGTGAATTGATTACAGAATTACTTGATCCCGAAATTGAAACAATCGATACAGAAACTTCAATAGAGTTAAATTTAGCCGTATTAAAATTCAAGCACACAATAAAAAAGGGAACAAAAAAATAATCCTGTTAATCCTGTCAAAAACAATTAAACAAAAATGTCAAAATAGACAGTTACGAAAAAAATTCCGCTGATATATTACTATTGCTTAAAGGTTTTTACAGATAAGGGTATTGATTGTGTTGATCAGTTGTTTTATTTTAACAAATTTAAACTTAAAGATAAAAAACTATGATAAAAAATTTTATGTTTTCGGCATCAATATTTGTAATTGCGATGTCCGGCACGGTTCAGGCGCAAGCCGGAGAATTTTTTGCGTACATTGACCCGTTTACAGGCAGTGTTGTAATTCAAGTTTTGGCGATGGCGTTTTTGTCGATTCTTATTTTTTTTAAGAATCTCAAAGCGAGTGTTCTTGGATTTTTCGGATATGGAAAAACAACAAATTCCGAATCGGAAGAAGCGGAAGAATCGGCAGAAGATAAATTGGAAACGATTAAATTGGAATCAAATGTTCAAAATGATTCTAATCAAGGTCGTAATAAAGCGGCATAAATTGAATATCGAGTAGGTATATTGTGGCTGGAATATTTCGTGAAATTCGGGATTTTTTTCGGTATCTTATGATGCCGATAGAATCGAAACGTGTTTTATTTTATTCGGAACACGCCGGTTATACGATTAATTTCCGTCCGATTATTGATCAGTTGATTCAAAAGTACGATTTGAAAATATGTTATGTAACATCTGATCCTTCTGATCCAATACTGAAAGCGAAAGACAAAAATGTTACTGTATTTTATTCACGTACATTGCTAACATTCCTGATGGGAATACTTGCCGATAAAACTGTTTGCGTTATGACAGTAACAGAGTTGAATAATACACCGATATTAAAACGTTCAGTTAATGATGTTCATTATGTTTATGTATTTCATGCTTTAATGAGTACGCACATGATTTATAAATTCGGTGCGTTTGACCATTATGATACGATTATTACAGCCGGTTCTTATCAGGATAAGGAAATTCAAAAGGCTGAAGAATTGTATCAATTAAAGAAAAAGCGAATTGTTTCAGGCGGTTATACTCGTTTAGATGATATTGCAAAGGAATATCAGAAGTATGTTGCTGAACATTCAGAATTGAAAGGTAATAAACGTTTACAGATTTTAGTTGCGCCGTCGTGGAGTAAAACTTCTTTTGTTGAAAATTATCGGGACAGTGCTGTTAAGATGATTGAATCATTGGTTGAAACTGGTTTTGATATTACGTTGCGGTATCATCCTGAAACGGTACGTCGAAGGCAAGATATTATTGATTTTTTCGATATGAAATTTTGTAATAACGAGCATATTTTTATTGAAAAATCTGTTGCGGATAATAAATCATTATTGCGATCGGATTTATTGATTACGGATTGGTCTGGTATTTCACTTGAATATTCTTTTGGAACTGAACGTCCGGTTTTATTTCTTGAGACAACGCCGAAAATTCACAATGAACGTTACAAAGAGTTGGAAATAGAACCGTTTGAAGTCAACGTGAGAAATGAAATCGGTCAATCTGTTACACTTGATAAAATTGATAATATTTCAAGAATTGTGTATGACATGGTTAATTTATCGGAAACGTATCGTGAAAAAATTATCAGATTTCGTACTCAAAACATATTCCATTTTAACAATGCCGCAGAAAAAACAGCAGACATAATATACGATACTCTAAAAAA
>JAITKS010000292.1 GCA_031278315.1 Planctomycetaceae bacterium
ATTAGAAATCCGTAATTCAGACGGCAGTCAAATAGAAATCGTAATTCCAGAAAAAGGAAATAATGATTTAAATGTCGAAGTAAAATAGCGATTCATAATAATAAAAAAATCGTAATATACTCATTGTCCTTTAAAATTCGGTATTATTTTTTGTAACGAAAAAGGTGCCCGTTCACGTATAAAACTAGAATCGCCCTGAAAGGGCAACAGGATTATAACCCGCCCCATCGGGGCGGGTAAAAGCCCTCCTCCAAATCGGGCAACCCTGAAAGGGCGGTAAGAAATAAATCCGCGGGTAACTGATATTGTGAAGAATCCGACAAAAAACGACAAATAGCAATTCATTAACGCATAAAATAAAATCACCCAGAAAGGGCGGTAAAAAATAACGACAACAATTATTGTTCCGTTTCCATTACGTTGGTTATGAGTCTCAATATCCGGTCGCCCTTTCAGGGCTGGTTTTGTTTAAAACAAATACCGAATTTTCAAGTGTAATGAGTATAGTTATGAATTTGAAAATAAGATTAGTGAAAAATGAACTTGAAGTTTTTGGGAATTATATTTCTCACATTTTAATATTGGTTTTCTATAAAAAATTAAATTGCTTTCACTTGAAATTTCAGTTTGAGCTGCCTGTTTATTTATTGGAGAGCGGGCTTTTACGCACTTGTATCGCCAAAATTCATAATACGATGCGTATAATAATCGTTTCAAAAAATACTGACTTGGTAACAATATCGAATTAGGAGATTAAATGCGTAGATATTTTGAAATTATTGATGGACGGCTTACCCCGACAGAAAATGAGAATTCGCAAATTGTCGTTTTTGTCAATCCGAATGAAGCGGAGCGGCTGTATCTTATCGGGGAATTGAGTTTAGACGAACACACGTTAAGCAGTGCGCTCGACCCCGATGAATTATCGCGTGTCGAGTTTGAACCCGAACATGTTGCTGTAATTTTTAAACGTCCGCGTCATTATTCTGAAGGCGATGATTTTTTGTTTCGTATATGTTCAATGGGATTGTATCTATTCAAAGACAGACTGATAGCTGTAATGAGTGATGATATTACAATTTTTGATCGCGGTAAAGAATTATCGAATATTATCGGCGGTTTACGTGAAGTGTTGATTCGTCTGATTGCAAGATCAATTTCGCAATTTCTCGGACATATAAGAGTGATTAGTATGGTCGTTGATGAGTTAGAAAAAAAATTAGAAACCTCAATGAGCAATAAACATCTTATGCACTTATTTCGTTTAAGTCAGAGTATGACGTATTACTTGAGTGCAATTTCGTCAAACGGTGTGTTGATTGACAAGTTGCGGGCAAACGCTCCAAAAATAGGGATCACGAGCGAACTCGAAGAGCAATTAGACGACTTGAGTGTAGATAATACTCAATGTTATAAACAGGCAGAAATTTATTCTGTTATCATGTCGGGAATGAATGATGCGCGTGCGTCGATGGTCAATAACAATCTCAATATTTTGATGAAAAGGCTGACTGTATTATCGATTGTTTTTTTACCGTTGAATGTTATCGCCGGAATTTTCGGCATGTCGGAATACTCAACTTTTATGACAAATGTGATGCCTTTACAGTATGCGTATATGCTTTTTGTTTTGGGGTTAGTTATTGTTGGTTATTTAACGTTTTGGTTATTAAAACGTACAGGATTGGATTGATCTTTGATTCTTATTCAAAGTATTTATTATTTATTATGTCTAGTTTGTCGGTGATTAGTAGTATTTCGTTTTATCTTCCTGAGGAGCGGTTGGACAATGCGGAATTGTCGCGTTGTTTTCCTGATTGGACGGAAGAAAAAATTGTACGTAAACTCGGAATTGAATGCCGTCCGATTGCAGCTGCGGATGAAACAGCTTCTGATCTCGGTGTTAAAGCAGCTGAAATCATGTTTGATACCGGTGTATGTAAACCGGAAGACATTGATCATCTTATTTTTTGCACGCAATCGCCGGATTATTTCTTACCGAGTACAGCGTGTGTTATACATGAGCGGTTAGGATTACCAAAGTCTGCCGGTGCGTTTGATATAAATCTCGGATGCAGCGGTTATATTTACGGAATTAGTATTTGCAAGGGATTAATTGAAAATAAAACCGCAGATAAAATTTTATTCATAACGTCTGAAACTTATTCTAAATACATAAATCCGCAAGACAGATCGAGTCGTCCTCTTTTTGGGGACGGTGCAGCTTGTACTTTGATCAAACGTAAAAATCTTGTGTTTAATAATGATAAAGAAAATAACAACAATGATTGTAACAATGATTGTAACAATAATTGTAACGATAATTCTGAATCGTATATCGGACCGTTTGTTTTTGGGACAGACGGCAGCGGCGCGGATTTACTGATTGTGCAAGCGGGAGGGCATCGTTTACCGAAATCGGCAGACACCGCTAATGTCATGCCGGACCGCAAAGGCGGTATGAGATCAAAGGAACAATTACTAATGCACGGACCAGGAATTTTTTCCTTTGCAATAGACAGAGTTCCGCCAATGGTTGAAATGTTGTTGACAAAGAGCGGCAAGTTGAAATCGGATATTGGTTGTTATATTTTTCATCAAGCGAATAAGTACATGTTACAAAGGTTACGGGAGCTTTGCGGTTTAGATGAATCTAAATTTTTCAACAATATTTTGAATCGCGGCAATACTGTATCGAGCAGTATTCCGATTGCGATTGTCGACGCATGGAACTGCGGAATGTTGAAACCGGAAGAATTTAATATGTTAATTGGTTTTGGTGTAGGTTTATCGTGGGGCGGAACTCTTATAAAATTACCAAATGATTTCGTGCCGATAAGCAATGGACAATAGACAATCAAGATGTCCCGCGGGCAAGATGTCCCGCGGGCAAGATGTCCTGCGGGGACGGCACTTTATTAAATGTATGTTTCAGAATACGGAAAGAGCTTTGATAATGGAAACGGCTATTACAAGTTTTTCAAATCTTAAAATCAAAAATACAATTAAATTACGTGAAAGTAATTATCGCCGTGAGCAGCGGCGTTTTCTGATCGACGGACTACGGGAAATTGAACGTGCCGAATTGTGCGGTATTCAGTTTTTAGAATTTTTTGTATTAGAATCAAAGATTGAAACCGCGCGGAATTTGTCAATTCGTAGTAATGCGGTGATTAATATTGTATCGGAATTATTGTTACAAAAAATCGTATTCGGCAATCGAAACGACGGAATTGCAGCGGTTGCTCAAACACCGATAAATTCTTTTGACCGAAACAATAATTTCCCGAAAATTAAAAATACGTTGAATCCGTTGAATTCGTTGAATCGGTTGACAGGATTTCATGTTGAATCAAAAAATGAATTGTGTAATAAACCGGCGGCAGATTTTACCGAATTTCCGTTATATGTTGTGCTTGAAGGTATTGAGAAACCGGGCAACATTGGTGCGGTTTTTCGTACTGCCGATGGAGCTGGTGTAAACGGAATTATTCTCGCGGACATATTGACTGACTTATACAATCCTAATGTTGTCCGGTCGAGTTTAGGCACGTTGTTTAGTATTCCGGTTGTTGAAACAACAAGTGTAAATGCAAGAGAATGGTTATTAAAACAAGATATTAAAATCGTTGCCGCAAAATGTGACGGCGAATTGTTATACACAAATTACGATTTCAAAAAACCAACGGCGATTGTGTTAGGAAGCGAAGCAAACGGTTTGACTAAACTATGGAACGGAAAAAATGTAACATCAATAAAAATTCCAATGAATGGAATTGCAGACAGTCTAAATGTTTCTACTGCTGCTTCAATTCTACTTTACGAAGCAAGACGGCAAACCATTTGAAAATTTTTCGTAAAATTTATCAGTGGTTTTAAATTTATTTTGAACCAACCGTATTTGGTTTTTATTAACCACAGAGAACACAGAGAACACAGAGAAAGATGATTTTGTAATTTTAGATTTTAAATTTTATATTTTGTGTTAATTTATCCATTTGATTTTTATGAGATAATTTATCCATTTGATTCCGTGTGTGGTG
>JAITKS010000446.1 GCA_031278315.1 Planctomycetaceae bacterium
TGAGCATATACATCGCAAAAGACAACGCACTAATGCAAGTATTGAAAAAATACATTTACAAAATGCATCGTGGTTATAAGTTTTAGGAAAGAGACGTAATAGTTCTTCTTTGGTTTCAATATTAAAAAAGAATATCTCTTCACATGGAGATTCGTTAATTGAATCTTTTGTTGACATATTATTTTTCCTCCTTGAGTTTTAAGTTACTTTTAATATAGTATCAGAACATACGTTATTTAGAAATTTTTTAAGATTATTTTTTAATTAATTTCGTTATAACAGTTATTCGGGTATTAGAGTTTTCCTTTTGTCAGGAATGCGTCGACGTTGTTTGCGGCGATTACGCCGTAATTTACGGCACCCAGCCAACCTGACATAATTATTCCTACGCTTCCTGCGTGAAATAATCCGTTTATTTCGTTGCTTAAATTTCTACTAACTGCTAATCCTTCGTATTTAGTTCCGAAGCTTGCGCCGTTTAAGTGTTCGGTGTATCGTTCAAAAGTTTTTGGTGTTGCCGCCTCGACATATTCAATATTTTGAATCAATTCAGGGATATATTTTTTGAGCCGTTCTATGGTTTGATTGATTAAGTCTGTTTTACGTTTATTGTATTCTTGTTTTGGCAGATTATTCCAATCGTCGAAGAGAGCATTTGTACTCGAAACGACATAACACCGATCCGTATTTGGGCGTGTTTTCGGATAATAGAATGAAAATGTGCGGCTTGTAATATTTTTATCGAGTAATTTGGCGGAATCGAAAACGGGGGCGGTTGATGTAAACAACAAATCGCCGCATTGATTTTCATCGATTATAAAACCGCGTTTCATGGCGATATAAACTTGTGTACTTGAGTTATTCAATCTTACGGATTCTGCTTGTTCTATGAAAGGACGGCTGAAAAATTCACGTCCGATCATATTAAAAATTGTGCCTTTTAAATTTGCGTTTGAGAGGACGGTTTTGGTATGAAAATGTTGTTCTTCGTTATTTTTTTTACGGATAGTAACTCCTGTAACTTTACCGTTTTCAACATGAATTTTTCGCACAGGTGAATTTTTTTGAATTATGACGTTATTCTTTTGTAGTTCTTTTGTCATCATGTTGATTAATAAATCTGTTCCGCCTTGAAAAGTGTAAACACCTTTTGACATAAAATTTGAAAAAACTATTCCGTAGGTCAAAGCGGGATCATTTAGAGTTGAACCGTTGGCGTAAGTTATTGGTTCCATTAGCAAGCGGACTACATCGAGTCGATTAGGAAAGAACTCGTTGAATAGTTCGTTTGCGGTTAATGATTGATCGTCGTAGTGAGACATGCTGCGGGCTTTATCAAAAAATGCGGTTACGGTTTCGTGTGCTATTCCGAATTTTTCAATTAGGATGCGTGTAAAATCGTCGCGGTCGAATGTAGTTTCGAGTTGGAACTGAGGGTTATCGAATTTGATTTTAGGGAGTTGGACGATACGATCTGAAATCGCTGGATTCCAGTAGCGGCGGCAGCTTTTGATCATGCCGACAGGGAAGCCGTGTAGGGATATGTCGAAAATTATGCCGTCAGAGCGGCGGAATGTCGCTGCTAAACCGCCAAGTTGATAATGCTGTTCGAGAAGCAGAACTCTATAACCGGTTCGACCAAGAATATTCGCAGCTGTCATTCCCGCAAGTCCGGAACCGATTACTATTACATCGAAATTAGATGTTGTCATTTGATATGATTTTGGATTTGAATTTTGGATAAATCGTATTTATTTTTTTGGATTTTTTATCTTGTTGATATTAAACCTATTTGTATTGCGTGTGAGTTAGATTTTTGGTTGTAGTTATAATCGTAATCGAAAAAGAATCGTGTTGAATCATCTAGTGTGTAGAAATCTGTACCGATTCCGATATTTAGGTTATGTCGTCCGCGTTTTACGCTTCTTATATTTTGTGTGATTGTTGGATTGACAGAAAAATTAGTTGGTGCCGAAGCGTAAAGGTCGCCTGATACTTGTAAACCGTATTGGAATCGTGTCCGCAATTGGAATTGTCGAGTTGGGACGATTTTGGAATTTAAGCCGAATCGTAAAATAGCTTGATTTATATCGCTTTTACCGATTTGAAGTCCTAAATTATTTTGGTCGCCTTCGACAAAGGCATCAGACCACGCTTTTTGAAAATCTATTGCAGCAATAGGGATAAGTTGACTATGTGTATAAATTGTTATCGGACGAAATACTTCTAAACTCGCATATAAAGCGTCGCCGCCGTAATCTGTCGTGTAAGCTGAAATTGAATTGGTATATTTGAATTGTTGAACGCCATAACCAAGAAATACATTGACTGAACATTCCCAAAATAATCGGAATCGTGAATAAATGCCGAACTGAATATCATCTGCCGAAATCTTGCCGATACGGTTCGATATATGCGGATTGCCGTAACCAAACATTAAACCTGAAATTATTCTGTCGCCTAATTTCGCATCTAATCCGATAAACATTCCGCCGCGCTCAACATCGTAACCAAAAGAATGATCATCACCGCGAACTGATTCAGAAAGAAAATTGCCTTCAAACCAAAGGTCATAATTGAGGGTCAATATATTAGGAAAATGGGGACGAGGAATCGATGGAAACGACGGTACCTTCGATTGACCCAATATTCCAGATGACATTGAACGATTAAGTGAACGTAAATGATTAAATACTCGATTATGAGGACTCGAAAACGCTAACATCTGGGCATTAGCCGCAAGTTCGGAACCGAGTAAACTTGTTAAAATCGATTCTAAGTCTTCGGCTTCTGTCACGTTGTTATAAATAGACGTTGCAAAGTCTGGATATTTCTGCATCAAACCGTCGAATAAAATACCTATACGGCTTAGGTTTTTTGTCATGCCGTGTTGAAGTGCGAAATCGCTAACTGATATAGTGTCATATTGGATATTAAACGATGTAAAGTTGTCGTTGAATGTTCCTTCTCGTGAGTACAATAAGGCTTCTTTGTTTGCTTCTGCTTGTAATTTGTTTTGAGTAGTTGTGTCAAATGCAGTATCTTCTGACTTAATTAAATTGTCCCAATTTTGATTTATCGGATTTACACTAATAGTAATTTCCGCATCATTTCCTAACACGAAAGACTTAACTTGTATTTTACTTTTAATTTCAACTTCATCTTTAAATGTTGTATCGCCGTAAACTCTAACCGTCCCATCGCTGCCGCCGTTGAAAATAAATGTACCGCCGTTTTGCACAATACGTCCGCCGGAACTTTGTCTGCCCCAATTTGATTGTAATTCAACAATACCTTCGTTTTGTATCAAAGCACCTGCCATTTCGCTGTTGTCGCCATCTATCGTTAGAGTACCCGACGTACTATTTTTTATTATTTGACTGTTGGCCGTTCCAATAATCTTGCTTGTAAGTAAACCAGAATTAACTAAAAGTTGATTTGCATTCAATTTTAACGTTGTTCTACTTACACCGGTCAAACTATCTAATTCTACATTTCCTTCGAGTTCAAATACAGACGTTCCTTGCATTTTAATACTCGGAGAATTTTTAATTATGGGATCGGTAAAACCACTATTATGGCTGCCCAGTGCGCCATATACAGACAAAGTACCTTCTTCAAGATTAATTAGTCCATTCGTACCGAGATCAAATGTATCAATGAGCTTTAATTCTCCGCTACCGATTTTGGTAATAGAAATGTTATTGCTCACGCCGATTTTTTTTTCGATTGTGCCTGCCTCGATAATCAAATTTTCATCGACATAAATAGTCGCTCCGCCTTCGCCTATAAACGTTTCAAAAGGATGAAGATACCACGCTTGATCGCCGCTATTTGACAAATTACCTTGAAACTTTAACGTACTGCCGCCATCAATCGTTAATTGTATTTTATTGTCTGTCCAATTATTACCTGTCAACCATTCTTCTCGACCAATTCCGCCAATATCATTACCCTCACGATTAAATGTAACTGTTGAACCTCCTGTAATTGTTACGCTAGGAGCTAGAGTGGAATCTTGCAATATTAGTTGCGCACCTGCGGCAAAATTAACACTCACACCACCGTTAAATTCAAGACTTTCAATAAAGTCAGAAGAATAATAAGAAGTGCCTTGTTCAATATTAAGAGTTCCTCCGCCGCTAATAACTTGTTTTCCGCCATTAAAAAATGAGTTGAAAGCTGTAAATGTTACACCAGAATTTATATTTGTTACAGTATTGGTATTAGATAATGTAGCTGTTCCGCGTTTACTGTCCTTGATTCCAGCCTGATTTGTAAAATCGTTATCTGCCGTTATGTTGAAAATTTCGACGCCTTCCATTGTGAACGCATTATTATCATTTAGCCAACCATTAACTTTTAGATTAACAGTATCGTCTGAACTTGCGCCTAGTGAAATACTTTTTGTTGTACCAGCAATCACTCCAGCACCAGAAGTATCATTGTTGATTATATTTATGGTACTTGCTTCATATTCTTCTGCTCCTTGTGAATTTTTCTTACCAGTTGTTTTGATACCGTAACTGCCAGCATTATTACCTTCAGCTATAATTTTATGTGCGACATCAAGGTTTTCAATTTGACCGGCGAAAATACCAATAGCGTCGCCTGTATTACTTTTGACTTCAATATCTTCATTTAGAATTAAAGTATCTGCAGCGGCATAACCGAGATCATGATTTGCCGCAGGGTCGGAATCATAATATCCGAGTGAAATACCTATTGCATAATCAGATTCGCTAAAAACAGTAATTTTACTGAGTGTAACCTTACCTGTACTAGTAATTCCCGGCGACTCTCTATCGAGAATAGAGTTGTCATTTTTTAGCAACAAACCGGCAGCCATAACCGCACGATTACCATCTGTACCAAGAGATATATCACCGATTTCTAATATGCCGGAAATTTGACCAATTGTTTTACTATTCGATGCACCAGGTATATTAGGTATATTTACTCCACTACCGACTTGATTTATTTGCACTCCATACATGTGACCCGCCGCAGAGCTGTTGTCGTTGGTTATTTTAATTTTTCCAAGTTTTATATTTGCACCGTCAGATATTTCTGTTGCATGTAATCCGCTTGCAACAGTTTTAGCTCCTGTAACTTTACCGGTTATGTTGATACCGGCAACGTCACCGTTGGTAGTTTGTTCGGTAATAGATCCGCTAACATTACCCAACAGAATACCAGTTATTGAACCGCCCGTTCCTTTATGAGTCGTATCAATTGAAGTAATCGTGATTTTTGCACCATTAGCGATGTCAAACGCTTGAAAACCTACTGCAACGTCGCCATTACTGCTAGTTGTAGCTTTAAGATTACCAACATTGATAATAGCATCGCTGCCAATATTTGTAATTTGATCCATATTTTGTTTGGCAAAAATCATACCATAAGCAGCACCAATATCAGATGTTGCGGTGAAATTGCCGAGAGGAGTAGTAGTACCCGTGCTTATCGTACCAACAAAATCATTGTCTGAAGAATAACCAAAACCAGCTGCTACACCTGATAGCACTCCAGCAGTACCGGCAGTATTTTCAACAGTAATAGTTTGACCTGCCAAGTCTAATTGTAGATTTTCAAAAGTTGAAAAAATTCCTGCAACTGGTACGCCACTGTTGGTAATAGTATAAGTATTAGTTAGATGAAAATAAGAACTCGATGAGCTATAAGTTGTCCCGCTACTATAATTATTATCATAATAATTACTATTAGTGATAATAACACCA
>JAITKS010000057.1 GCA_031278315.1 Planctomycetaceae bacterium
ACTCGTCTTAACTAAATGTGTACCAAGTGTTGGTAATGGATTACTGCTTCTGATTACCGCTTACCGCCAAATGTTAAACAACAGGAAATATTTTATAACGATTCGTATAAATTACAACATTGTATTTTTGATTAGGCTGTAATATTAATATGTAATGTTAATGTGTAATATTTTGTGAAATTATTTTTGGTGAATTTGGTATGTCACAATTTCAAAAAACAATGTAATCTCGATTGTTATTAAATCGCCTCAAGGCAAAACATGCCATATTAAAGCGAAAGGTGTAAAATATTAGTCGATTCCAAAGAAAAGTCAACCATGATAAAAATAAATCTTTATGTTGGTAGATGGTTATTCTTTGTTTTTGGAGTATTATAAACTTTTGTGATTGAATATCGGCATTAGTCTCGGAGTTGATATTGGTGTTGATATTTTAAACTATTCACTTTTGAAATTGTGTTTTTTTTGTTTTTTGATTGGCATTTTTGTTTTAATTTTTTTGTGAAATTTAGTGTGTTCTGCGTTTAATTTTTTTAACACGAAACACACGAAATTACATGAAAAAATTTGAAAAACAATTATTCTACTTACTATATTACTAATTATCTATAACAAATAAAATTAAATGAGTAATCGATATTATATTGATCCGTTGGTCTCGGTCATACATAACGATCATGTTACACTTCGCGGCAGTGAGGCATTTCATTTTTGCCGTGTAATGCGAGGTAAAAGCGGTGACGAAATATTTCTTTTTGACGGTGTCGGCGGTTTGTTTAGCGGCACCGTTGATTCTGTGCAGAAAGACAAGGTTGAAGTTAATCTAATTGAAAAGATCGTTACTGATAATGAATGTCCTTTGAAACTTACTATCGCTGCTGCATTACCCAAAAGCGACAGACAAAAATTTCTCGTTGAAAAATTAGCTGAACTCGGAACTCATCGATTTGTTCCTTTACAGCTTGAAAGAAGTGTAGCAAGAGCTGATTCAAATGTCATTACAAGATTTCAACGTTACGTAATTGAATCTGCGAAACAATGTTGCCGGAATGTTCTAATGGAAATTTCAAACGAAACAACTCTTGACAATTTCATCAAGCAAACACAAAATTACGGCAGTGAAAACAATGACAGTGAAAATAACGTTGCGCAAAATAATGATGTTAATGATGTCAAAAATAACAATGATCAAAATAATGTTGCGCAAAATATCGATGATCGAAATAATGTTATTCCGCGTATCAATCGGCGGGATTTTTTGCGGCTGTTATTACATCCTGTTTCGCTTGGAGCAATTGGACAAATCACGCCGAAACAATTATTGAGTGATAATTTACCTAGAAATATTGTTGCGCTAATTGGTCCTGAGGGCAGTTTCACGAACCGTGAAATTTCAACTTGTATTGAATCGAATTTTATTCCGTTAGCAATGGGCGCACGAATTTTAAGAACAGAAACCGCATGTGTTACCGTTGCTGCTTTATTGTTGACTTATGCCGGATAAAAACATGCAGCAGCCAGACACTTCAACCATTAAAAATAAAATGACAAACGATAACAAAGCATTTAATCGGCTTCAAGGTGTTATTACTTCGTTTCAGGAGCATTGTCTTTTAGCTGCGGCGGCGGAGTTAGATTTTTTTACTTTGATATTACAACATAACAATCAAATTACTTCGCGTGAATTAGCTGATATTGCGGAATCGAATTTGTATGGAACTACTATTTTACTCAATGCTCTTACCGGATTAGGTTATCTTGTAAAACGGTGTATAAATTGTACGGATAGTCCGCAGCAGGATAAAGAACGAATGAAAAATTCAAATGTAATGTATTCGGTAGCGGAAGATTTCAAGACATTGCTTGATAGTCGTCATCCTGAAACTTTTATTCATATTATTCGTCATTTATCTTGTGTTCAGCGTAGTTGGACGGAGCTTGCGCGAACAATCAAAACGGGGCAATTAACTGCTGTCAGACCTAGTATTCTGGGAGTGAAACAAGATGAGATTTCTTTTATTATGGCGATGGATTCTATTGCTTTGCTGGCAGTTGAGAAAAATATAGAAAATTTGCGCAGAGCCGGCTTATTGAATTTTCATAATTTTATTGATATCGGCGGAGCTTCGGGAACGTATGCTCTAGCTTTTTTGCAAGAGTTACCTGAATCGCGAGGAACAATTTTTAATTTGGATGTCGGTATTGAAGCAGCAAAAGAAAGATTTATAGGGTCAGAGTATGAGAGTAGAATAACATTACAAGCAGGCGATTTCATGAAAGAAAATTTACCAAGAGGATTTGATTTCGCATGGGTGAGTGCAATTATTCATCAATTCAACTATGATGAAAATTTAATTCTGTACAAAAAAATATTCAACGCTCTTGAATCAGGCGGAATAATTGCTATTCGAGATTTCGTAATGAACAGTGATAAATCGGCACCGAAAGACGGATTGCTCTTTGAGGTCAATATGCTTGCGGAATTAAATTCAGGTGCAGTTTATTCGTTTGACGAAATTAAAGATTCGCTTGAATCTGTAGGATTTAAAGAAGTTGAATTTTCCGTTCAAACAGAAACGATGTCAAGTATAGTTATCGCGAGAAAGTAATTTTGCGCAACGATTAAGTTGGAGTTAGCATCCAGAAAGAGCTGTTATAATTTTCACGGTGAAAAAAAATACACTTTTTTGCGTAATGCAATTTCCAAAAAACGAAATAAGCAAATAAACGAAAAAAAAATTCTGCAGAGACGCAATGCCTTTCGTTTCTCTGTTGAGACACTCTATGCCTTTTATCTCAACATTGGCGATTGTGTGTGTTTTAACATGCCTAGAAATATTTCACTGCAAAAATTTTCACTGATATTTCACTGCAAAAATTTCACTGATATATTACAAAAAACTTTTTTATGACGGATACAGAATATGCTGTGCTGCTGTCAAATTGGCAGAAAAAGATGGCATGATTGTTGCTTAATGTTCAATTGGATTCGTTATTAATTACAGGGTATCACAATAAGTATCGTACTATGAATTTCGGCAAGATGGAGTTATTAATTAAGGGTCTGTTTTCCGATTAGGTAAGCAGGCGGCTCGGACCGAAAGTTCAAGTAAGAGTTGTTTAAAAGACTTTTTTCAAAAACTCGTTATTATAAAATGTAATGTTTATAGTAACTATTTTGATTGAGTTGAATTACTAGATGATGCCCTACGGATTCGTACATATCGGACGTAAGAAGAGTTTGAATTATTTCACTATATATTACTGACTGATCAAAAAAATTATTTGTAAAAAAATTATTGGACTTTCAAATTAAATTACGAAATCCAATTTTCGATAAAAACAATTTTGACAAAAATTATGAAATAACATGAGCGTTGTTAATAAAATTAGATCGGCAGATAAAATTATAGTGTATTTAATATTATTGAGCTCTTCCATAATTAACATATCTCAAAAACATCACGAAGGAGTTACCAAACGTGTCTAAAAAAATGTCATTCGATGACGCTGCGCGACAACCGCTCGCTGCCGGCGTTTTAAAATTATCCAGAGCTGTTAAAAGCACTCTGGGACCTCGTGGTCGAAATGCGGTTATCGACAAAGGTTGGGGTGCGCCGAAAATAACGAAAGACGGCGTTACGGTCGCAGAGGATGTTTCTCTCGACGATCCTGAAGAAAATTTAGGCGCACAAATTGTCAAGGAAGCTGCGTCAAAAACTAACGACGTCGCAGGTGACGGAACAACTACTGCGACGGTATTAACTGAAGCAATTTACCTAGAAGGTCTGAAGATGGTTGCTGCCGGTGCTGACCCGATGTCGCTTGCACGCGGTATTGCTAAAGGTGCTGCCGCCGTTTGCGAATCTGTTGCGAAACTCGCTACGCCTGTAAACGAAAAAAACAGGAAAGAAATCGAGCAAGTTGCAGCTATCGCGGGAAACAACGATTCAACTATCGGAAAACATCTGGCTGATGCTTTCGTTAAAGTTGGAAAGAACGGTGTTATTACTGTTGAAGAAGGTAAACATTCAGAAACTTATGTTGAGGTTGTCGAAGGTATGCAGTTTGATCGCGGATTTCTTTCGCCGCATTTCGTAACAAACGCAGATGATCAAGTTGTAGAACTCGAAGACGCTCTCGTATTAGTTTATGAGGACAAAATATCAAACGCAAAGCAGCTTATTCCTATTCTTGAAGCCGTTTCAAAACAGAGTAAACCTTTACTCATTATTGCGGAAGATATTGATGGTGAAGCGTTGGCAACACTTGTAGTAAATAAATTGCGGGGTTTGTTAAAGGTTTGTGCGGTCAAGGCTCCAGCTTATGGGGACAGACGAAAAGCAATGCTAGGCGATATTGCTATTTTGACTGCCGCAAACGCAATTTATAAAGACTTGGGCGTTCAACTCGACGCTGTCAAATTAACTGATCTCGGACGCTGTAAGAAAATTAATATCTCATCTGAAAACACAACTATTGTCGGAGGTGCCGGTAAGAAAGCGGATATTGATTCAAGAGTTGAACAGATTAAACGCGAAATCGAAACAACTACAAGCAATTATGACCGTGAAAAACTTCAGGAAAGACTTGCTAAATTAGCGGGAGGTGTCGCACAAATAAATGTCGGTGCCGCAACTGAAACTGAATTAAAAGAACGGAAATATCTTTATGAAGATGCACGTGCCGCTACTAAAGCAGCTTTAGAAGAGGGAATTGTGCCGGGCGGAGGCGTATCTTTACTGCGAAGTGAGAAAGTACTTGACAAAGTTGAAACAACGGGAGATGAAGTTTATGGTGTACAAATCATAAAGAAAGTTTTGGATGCTCCTATTAGATGTATTGCTGAAAATGCCGGTATAGATGGTGCTGTTGTTGTTAATCGAATCAGACAAATGAAAGGCAAAAACGACGGGTTTGACGCAGATAAAAACGTTTACGGCGACCTGTTTGAAGCCGGAATTGTTGACCCTGCAAAAGTCGTAAAAACAGCGTTGACAAACGCTGCAAGTGTTGCAGGATTATTGTTGACAACCTCTTGTACGATTACTGATATTCCGAAACCGGAATCTGCAACTCCGCCGCCGGGTGCAGGCATGGGAGGCGGAATGGGCGGTATGGGCATGGGAGGAATGGGAGGCATGGGAGGCATGGGATTCTAATTCCAACCGAATGCCGACTTGTGTAGTTTGATAACAACTTGTAACGATTTATCGTAACGTTATTTGATCTGCACAAAAAAATTATTGTCAAAAATATTAGGTTATATTCATTATAGAAAATAGCCTATAGTGAGTTTAGTTTCGTAAATTTAAGACGTTTTCGTAATTGATTTCGTTTGAATTTACGGACAAAATATAAAAACAAATTAAGCGTATCAACTAATATTCAAAGATTAAACCATTAAATTTGAAAGGAAAAATTATGTCAAAAAAAATCAACTTGAAACCGCTTGATGATCGTATTGTTGTCGAGCCATTGGCTGCGGAAGAGAAAACTGCCGGCGGACTTTATCTGCCGGACACCGCAAAAGAAAAACCGCAACGAGGAACTGTCGTTGCTGTCGGACCAGGCAAGTTGCTTGATAACGGCAATCGGGCGCAACTTAGCGTCACGGTCGGAGATGAAGTTATTTACGGAAAATATTCCGGCAGCGATATTGAAATTGACAGTGTCGAAATCAAGATATTGCGGGAAAGTGACGTACTAGCTAAAGTGATTAAATAATAAATGAAAAAGTAAAACTGATACTGCGTAATTTCGGATATGATAATTTCCTTTACACGTATCGGTCGTATTTGATTTTCGATTTATTGATCAAAAAAAATACTCATAGGATTTAATTACTCATACTTTAATTTTCGGTTACTTCTGTATAATGATTTATCGGAAAACAAAATTTAACGATCGCTTTTGACCGCTAAATTTATAGTGTAATCGACTATTAACAAATCCTATGAGTATTGATGAACTTTGTAATTATTTTTTCAATAAATCAATTCATCAATAAATCAAGTTATGATTACTTGTACTATGAATTTCAATGCGTTAAATGTGTAAAGCCCGCATCCCCGACAGGTAAGTCGGCAGATCGAATCGAAAATTAAAGTGTGAGCATAAGATGTGAGCAAAAAGTAACGAGCATAAGGTGTGAGTAAAAAGTGCGAACATAAAGTGTGAGCATAAAGTAAGAGTAAAAGAATTGAGCAGTTTATAAGAATTGAGCAATTTATAAGATTCGATCAACGAAATTGTACAACGTGTTCGGTATATTCCGCTTTACATTTGATAGCTGGAGCGGGTATTTTTAATTTCAACAACTAAACAACTAACCGATAAAAAATAAATGGCAAAACAACTTATTTTTAGTGATGACGCCCGCAAGAAAATACTTGATGGAGTCAATAATTTAGCGGATGTAGTTTCGGTAACGATGGGACCTACGGGTCGAAATGTTATTCTCAACAAATCGTTTGGCGGACCTACTGTAACAAAGGATGGGGTAAGTGTCAGCAAAGAAATAGAGCTGGAAGACCCGTTTGAAAATATGGGTGCGAAATTGGTCAACGAAGTAGCGTCGAAAACATCTGACATGGCAGGTGACGGTACAACGACTGCGACTGTTCTCGCACGTGAAATTTATCGTGAAGGTCTAAAAAATATTGCAGCTGGTACTAATCCAACTGCAATTCGGCGCGGAATTGATAAAGCAATTGATGCCGCCGTTGACAGCTTGCAACAACAAGCAAAAGCGATCACAACAAAACAAGAAATTGCGAATGTCGGTGCAATCTCTGCAAACAACGATTCGGGTATCGGCAATTTATTAGCTGAAGCGATGGAATCTGTCGGAAACGACGGTGTGATTACTGTCGAAGAAGGTAAAACTGCCGAAACAAAATATGAAGTTGTTGAAGGAATGCAATTCGACAAAGGATATATTTCTCCTTATTTCATTAACGACCCCGCGAAAATGAATTGCGTATTTAACGACCCGCTTATTCTTTTGCATGAGAAAAAAATAAGCAACATTCGTGAGCTGATTCCGTTGCTTGAGAAAGTTGCACAGACAATGAAACCTCTGCTGATCATTGCTGAAGACATCGACAATGAAGCAATGACAATGCTTGTTGTCAATAAATTGCATGGCGCGTTGAATGTCGCTGCGGTAAAGGCTCCTGGTTTTGGCGATAGACGCAAAGCAATGTTACAAGATATTGCAATTCTAACAAACGGAGTTGTAATAAGCGAAGACTTAGGTATTAAATTGGAAAACGTTACAATTGATCAACTAGGCAAAGCGTCGCAAATTACAATCGACAAGGATTCGACTACTATTGTAAAAGGTGCAGGTAAAAAAACTGATATTAAAGCACGTGTCGATCTATTGCGAAAACAGATCGAAACGACTGACAGCGAATATGATCGTGAGAAATATCAGGAAAGACTTGCCAAATTGAGCGGCGGAGTTGCGGTGATTCAAGTCGGTGCAAGTACGGAAGCAGAAATGAAACAGAAAAAAGCACGTATCGAAGACGCTCTTCATGCAACTCGGGCAGCAGCGCAAGAAGGAATTTTACCCGGAGGCGGTGTAGCTTTGTTAAGATGTAAAGAAGCTGTTGAGAAAATCCGTTCTGCCGTTAAAGGTGACGAAAAAGTTGGTGTCGATATTGTGTTGAGAGTGTTACCAAAGCCTCTTATTAAGATTGCAGAAAATTGCGGTTTAGACGGTTCGGTTATTGCGGACGAGGTATCGCAAAAATCGCCGACAACCGGATATGACGCTAATGCCGGAAAGTACGTTGACATGTTTAAAGCCGGAATCGTTGATCCGTTGAAGGTTGTAAGAACAGCGTTAACAAATGCCGCAAGTATAGCCGGATTAATGTTGACTACAGAGACTCTCATAACTGACTACAAAAAAGATGAAAATAAAAACGATATTTATGGTGCTGTAATTTGATACAGCTCATAAAAAAATACTATTGAAATTCATAATGAAACAAGAGTGTAAAAGAATTATTGTAACAAAAATTGAATTTCATTGTAAATTATAACATTGCGGCGGCTCATACATTGAATCAATAAATTTCAGTGTATGAGTTGTTATATCTAACAGAAACAGAGGTCTCAGGAAATAAAAGTTTTATCAGTTCATTCCCTCCTTTGGACAGATATTACAATCCTAGACCTCTGTTGTTTTTTTATAACTGTTCTTTATAACTGTTCTCGGAATTTTTGTAATATATCAGTGGAATAATTGTTTTCGTTTTTTTGGTTGTTTACGAATTTTTAAATTATCAATCACATATCTGTCAAGTCCCGCAGGGACTATTCACCAAAAAACTTTATTAACCGTATGCTTTAGCATACGGAAGGAGCTTTGAAATCGCCTACTTCCCTATTGGAAAACAGACTTTGTAATGAATAACTTTTACGTATATA
>JAITKS010000148.1 GCA_031278315.1 Planctomycetaceae bacterium
TCTTGTTCTATTATCGAACTTATACCTAGACAAAGTTTAACGTTTAAAAATTTTTTCTTTAAGATTTATACTTACAAATATCTAATTGTAATTATTGTAACAATAATAGCGGTTATAGCAGTTAGTGGTTAGTGGTCAGTGGTCAGTGGTTAGTGGTTAGTGGTTAGTTCGCATGCGGAAATTATTACGGATTCTACATTCGAATCAATAATTACTATTCTGTAATCCTGTTTATCCTGTCAAAAAAAATATTTTAGCCGTCGGGAACGCAGGCGTCCCGCCTGCATCTTTTTTGTACAAAAAATGCCTAAAGATGCGGTCGAGACGACCGCGTTCCCGCAAAAAAATAAATTATTCCACTGATATATTACAATTAACCTAAAATTTCAACCTAAAATTTTAAACACGAAATACACGAACTACACAAAAATGATCTAAAAAACCTTTTGTGTTTTTCGTATTAGAAACAAAAAATTTCACCTTATATATTACAAAATTTATAAATTTCCATTTATAATATTACATTCACATTCACAATTACAATAACTAATAACATAGTTTTTGAGTACGTTGTGTATATTACTATTATTTTTATAAAAGATTAAATTAATTCATGCTTACAGTTCGTTCTTTTCGCAATGAGGATCCGCCGCGGCTTTTATCACTTTGGCGTAAAAGTCAGTTACGTGGTAATCGTGCGAAGTTGATGCCGTTGTCGATGAGCATATTGCAATCGCAGATTCTTGGGATACCGTTTTTTGATCCGCATTCGATTTGGCTCGCCTTTGCGGAAGATAAAGCGGTCGGTTACATTCATACGTGTTTTTCGCCGAATGAATCCCGATCGGGATTTACGAATGACAGCGGACATATTTGTTTTATCGCTGTTGATCCGTCTTACAACGATGCCATACTCTGTGCGCGAGTTTTGATTCGGGCTGGAACACAATATTTACGGGAGCGTAATGTCAAAGAAATTTTCGGCGGTTCAATAAGACCATTACCTGCACCGCCGTTTTATACCGGATTTTACGGCGGCGGCGAAGCAATAGGGTTCTTTGATTCTGATGTTCATATTGCTCAAGCGTTTCTCGAATCGGGTTATGTTGCGAAAGCGAATACGATTCGTTATTCATTGAGATTATCCGGATACATTCCGCCGGTTACAATAAATACTGTCGGATGGCGGCAGAATCTTACGCTGATGTTTAATACCGCACCGGTTACAAATAATTGGTGGGAATCATGTTCGTTAGCTCATTTCGATTATATCGACGTAACCGCATATTTGAACTCGTCGGGTAAACCAATTTCAAGGGCAAGAGTTCGTATCGCAAATCCAATGCCCGAAGAAAACGGTGTAGATTTCGGAAGTATGTATGTCGAATCATGGGATGCAACTCTGACTGATATTAGAGTGCATCCTGAATATCATCAAAGCGGTGTCGGTGCTTATACGCTTGGAGAAATGTTACGTCAACTAGTTGCTCAAAAGATGGTAACAAGAATTGAAGCGCATGTCATGGAAGAAACAAAATCATTAAATATGTTATTGTTGGCAATGAAATGGGAAAAAATTGATACCGGAAAAATATATTATAAATCATTTGATTGAGTATATTTTTCATACCGGAAATTTCAGAAATATATTAGTTGAATTTTTGTTTTTCAACTTTTTTGGTGTGACGAATTTTAGGTATTAATCAAACCAGCTATGAAAGGGCAATCGGATTATTGGCTCATAATAAACGTAATGTAGAATGAATCTTATTTTTCTTAACTAAACAACAACAACATCAATTTAACAATTAAAACATGAACGTTCACAAAATAAAAAAATCTGTGAACGGCTGCAAAATCAGAAATAATTAGAAAGGGGTAACACTGCTGAATTGTTACAAACGTTCTCTATGTGCGAATCTTATCCGAATTTTTCAAAGTTACTTGCTGCAAACGGCAATTTTCATAAAATCGCCAAACTACTACGCAATGGGACAGCAATTTCTATTGACGGCGCAATTGGTTCATCGCGTGCGCTTGCGATTTCTGCGCTTGCGCAATCTGGTAATTGTCCTTTGTTGGTTGTGGTTCCTAATCAAGACGATTTTGAACGTATTACTTACGATCTCGAACAATTTACTAACGATGATTCCATTTCGATTATTCGATTTCCGCAACTGCGGGAATTACCTGTAAAAAATCCTTCCGCCGAATCGCAAAAGAATAACGTAACGAATATTCATAGCACACAAAATAATGACGATGACATTCAAACTGAAAATGATTATTTAGATGACGAATTCTCTTTCCATTTACAAACAGATGAAATTTTCGGTGAACGAATTCGTATAATTAAAATTTTATCTGAGCAGCAGAGTTATATTATTGTTACAACAATTGCTTCGCTTATGCAACCGTTACCGCCTGTTAAGTTGCTTAATTCTTATACTCTTTCGCTTGCTGTAGGTTCGCAAATTGATATGGATCAATTGCGGTCGAAATTGATTCGTGCCGGTTATCATTCTACATCTGCGGTAGAGTTATCGGGTGAGTTTGCGGTTCGAGGTTACATCATTGATATTTTTGCACCGGATTGGGAGAAACCGATACGAATCGAATTTTTCGGCGACGAGATAGAATCGATTCGTCAATTTGACATATCGAATCAACGATCGTTAAATTCTGTACAAAAAATCAATTTAACTTGGCTGCCGCCGCCGGAATCAATTGGTGCGGCTCTACTTGATCACTTGCCCGAAAACTTGCCGATTGTACTTTGCGAGTTGAATGAATTAAAATCACAAGGCGAAATTTATTTCGAACGCGCAGAAAATCAAGAGATTCTAAAAAACGTTACTGATTTATTGAAAATAATAGTAAAGCATCCTTTAGCAACAATTTCATTTTTAGCCGAAGGTAAAGAAGAAAATCATTTTCATTTACCGGTACTGTCAGTAGAGAGATTTTGCGGAGGTCTTGAAACTATACAGGTTGAACTAAACAGAACTGACTACGGACAGATTTATATTTTTTGTCACACGCAGGCGGAAACAACTCGTTTAACGGAACTTTTCGCAGATTTAATACCAACTAAATCGGGACGTTTGCATTATATTACAGGTCAAATTACTGCCGGATTTGAAATACAATTACCGGCTTTTAAAAATACCGAAAATACTGAAAATACCGGAAATATCGTAACGAAAATTCCTAATGAAAACACGGACAAAGAAATTTCACCTCTCACAAAAAAACTTAAAATTCTAAAAGCAAAAAAAACAGCTGACAAATCGGCGGGTATAAATCAAGCGGATCGAGTCGATACGGATGATTTAATGTCTGAGTCTGTTGTTAGCGGCGGGACAATTAATTTTTTTATTCTCTCATCGAATGAATTATTTTTGCGTAGTGATATTCGTCGTCCGAAACAGCGTCATTTAAGCCGGGTATTGGATTCGTTTCTTGATCTTAAACCCGGCGATTTTGTTGTTCATGTTTCTCACGGCATAGCGCGGTTTCGCGGAATAGAAATATTGACTCGTGTACAGCAGGAGGAAGAACATTTACGTCTTGAATTTGCGGATTCGCAAGCTCTGTTAGTACCTATTTCTAAAATTAGCATGGTACAGAAATATATTGGCGGAATGCGTTCTGCTCCGCGTCTTTCGTCTTTAAGCGGGAGCAGATGGTTTAATCAAAAGAATGCAGCGAGCGACGCCGTGTTTGATTTCGCAAGCGACATGATTGAACTTCAGGCAATACGTAATTCTGCCGCAGGAATTTCTTTTCCGTATGATTCGGATTGGCAAAATATCCTTGAATCATCTTTTTCGTTTAAGGAGACTCCTGATCAATTGACGGCGATAGAAGCAGTAAAAAACGATATGCAGCTTTCACGCCCAATGGATAGATTACTTTGCGGCGACGTCGGATTCGGAAAAACTGAAGTCGCTATTCGTGCCGCTTTTAAGGCTGTCGATGCAGGTTATCAAGTTGCTGTACTTGTGCCGACAACAATTTTAGCCGAACAACATGCAAATACTTTCAGCGAAAGAATGAGTGAATTTCCTGTAACAATAAATGCGTTATCGCGATTCCAACAACGAAAAAAACAACAACAAATTATTGAAGACATCGCTTCGGGAAAAGTTGACATCGTTATCGGAACGCACAGAATTTTGTCGCGGGAAATTTCATTTCGGAATCTCGGATTAGTTATTATTGATGAGGAACAGCGGTTCGGCGTGAATCACAAAGAAAGATTGAAACAATTTCGCGAATCAGTTGACGTACTGACAATGACAGCAACTCCAATACCAAGAACGTTACATTTTTCTTTGCTTGGAATACGTGAAATTTCAAATTTAGAAACTCCGCCCGAAGACCGCTTACCTGTCGAAACGCATGTAATACGATTCGATAATGAGATTATTCGGATGGTAATATTGCGTGAAATTAATCGAGGCGGACAGATTTTTTTCGTGCATAACCGTATAGCTGATTTAGATGAGTTGACGAAACGTTTACAGAAAATTGTACCGGAAGTCCGTATTGAAATCGGTCATGCCGGAATGAGTACAGATGAGTTGGAAAATGTGATGCATCGATTTATAAATCATGAATTTGACATGTTAGTTAGTACGACAATTATAGAAAGCGGACTGGATATTCCAAATGCGAATACAATATTTATTGACGAAGCGAATCATTATGGTCTTGCTGATTTGCATCAATTACGCGGGCGGGTTGGCCGATTTAAGTATCAAGCGTATTGTTATTTAGTTTTGCCGGTAATTCAATCGTTGACGTCGCAAGCGGCGAAGCGTCTGACTGCGATAAAGGAATATGCAAAGTTAGGAAGCGGTTTTCATATTGCCATGCGCGATTTAGAAATCCGCGGTGCCGGAAATATATTAGGTGTGCAGCAAAGCGGACATATCGCAGCTGTCGGATATGAAATGTATTGTCAATTGTTGGAATCAGCAATAAGAACAATAAAAAAAATGCCGCAAAAAATTTCAATTGAAGTTGACGTAGAATTACCAGGATTGATTTTAATTCCAATGACGTATATCGCAGATTACAGAATAAAAATAGACATTTATCGACGCTTATCAAGAATAACAACTTTGGAAGATTGTCACGACATCCGAAATGAAATGATAGACAGATTCGGAAAACCGCCTATTGAAGTAGAAAGATTACTAATTCGCGCAAGAATAAAAATTATCGCGCATAGTTATTCAATTAGGTCTGTGAGATTAAAAGGCGGACTAATAAATGACAACGGATATGTCGTTATAGAATATACAACACAAGATTCAATTAAGAAATTAAAAAGTAAATTATTGAAACAAAAAATCGAATTAAGAATAACAGAAGACGATCAAAAAGCATATATTCCCTTTCCCGCAAAAATGACTTCAAACAGTAATCCCGATGATATTTTGCAATTCGTTCTAAATATATTTCAAAATGCAAATTAAGTAATGAATAAATCCAGTTATATTTCAGTAAAGACACAATACCTTGTACCTTGATATATCATTTTTTATTTTTTGTAACGAAAAAGATAATTGTTCACGCATAACGAAAAATAAAACCGAATTTTAAAGTACAATGAGTATATCTCTACAGACATTATCACACCCCGAAGGGGTATCTCCAATATAGCCGTGCGCGGTGTACTCACCACACACGGAATCAATTCATCACACACGGAATCAAATTTTTACAAGATTCAGACATAAAAAAATCCGGCTTGGTAATAATACCAAATCGGATTAAATGGGCAGGGGCGGGATCGAACCGCCGACACACGGATTTTCAGTCCGTTGCTCTACCAACTGAGCTACCGACCCTTAATAAATCATATCAATCGTCTAAACTAAGTTTAAAAACGAATGCGAAAAAGTATATCTTGAATCAAATAATCGTCAATGAGGGGGGGAAGGGGGAGAAGGGGGAGAGAGAAAAAAGAAAGTAATATTTCATAACTGTTTTGCAGCAGTTATCAATTCCGATTTTTTTAATATACCAATTACACTTTAAAATTCGTTTTTTAGTAATATATCAGTGGAATATTTTTTTTATTAACCACAGAGAACACAGAGAACACAGAGAAATCAGATTTTGTAATTTTAGATTTT
>JAITKS010000156.1 GCA_031278315.1 Planctomycetaceae bacterium
ATTTTTAATACCAATACTGTAACATCTGCAAAATGGATCGATGGCGGCGGAATTATCGGCGCATCCGGTTCGGCAAAAGGTAACGGAAAAGAGCCGCACGGCGGAATCGGACTTATCGATCATACTAGTTTTATAGGAAACACAATTAAAGCAAATGATGGTCAAATCATGGGCGGTCTAATTTATAGTTACGGTGCTGCCGGCGGTATGACCATCAAAGATAGTCTGTTCGGATTAAATGAATTTTATTCAAAAATTACTACCCCCATTGCTGATTACAATGCTAAAGTTTATGGAGCAATTACAATTGATACCGGCGCAACTCTATACACGGGAGATAAGGAACATGTTGTTACACTTATATCAACTGCCCTAGAGCAAGACGCAGCAACCGGATTTTACAAAAACGCTATCTATGAAGATAATAATACAACAACTCCTAATCGTTACAATTCATTCTACTTTGGAACAATGCCGTATGTTGATGGCGGTGATTTACAACAAGATTACGCTGCTGCTGATGCGAGACTGGTTATTGCGTCCGGAGCTAACGGCTACGTTTTTCTACTCGACCCAATTGCTGTATCACAAAAGAATGAAGATAAAAATTTTACCTTTAATATGGACATTGGCCGCAAAGACGGCTTGCCGTCAGGATTACTCATTTGGGGCGGCAAAAATAAATTTGAATTGCTCACAAAAGACGGTAATGCTGATGCGAATAATTCCGGTAAAATAACAATGTACGCTGGAAGTACAACATCGCTTGTTAATATGAACAGTTTTACAACTCTAGTCAACTATGGCGAATTATGGTCGAAGGTTTTTCAAAGTGCCGATTCTATGACATTAGAAGCTCCCAATTATTATGTTGATCTACAAAAAGACGCATGGCTAAATATTGAAGGTCTCAACTACTGGGATTTGTCAACAACAGTTAATAGCAACTCCACAAAAGTAAAATTCTACGGCGATTTACACTTCAATCTTAATAATACTCAAGATTATGATGATACAACTATACCAAAAGATTATTCCGATACATTATCTAAAGAATATCCACTGTTGACTATTAAAACTCCAGATGAAGCAGGTGTAATTGATCTTACTGGGGCAACCGTCCATTTACAAGATTTTCTCGGAGATAAAGAACTTCATGCTGGTGATCGATTCTATCTGATTGAAGCTACAGATAGTGACGCCATTAACCAGAAAAAATTTACTGGTGAAAATCAATTATCCAACGATAAAGATGAAGACGGTAATTTCATTGCTTATGCTCGTCAGGGTTTGACTCGCGGATATTACTTTATTATCGACCTAAACGGCGAACATGATGACGGAGATCTAATCAATACACGTTATTTGACGGCACGTCTTCGTTCAGCGATTCCCATTCCTGCTAAAGAACTCATTCCGCCTGCTGAAAGCCGTATTACAGGCGTTTCATTTTTGAATCATTTGGCATTACCTAATCTTTATAACATCGACCCGCAATGCGCTCCTGAAGAATCTTGCACTCCTTGCAATCCTTGCGATCCTTCATACACTAAACACACCAACTGGATTAGAACACCATTTATCAGCATAACCGGCGATTGGTATAGTGCCGATACAGGTAATTCGTCTAATTTTCATATTCGCGGTTCAGTATTTCAGGTTGGTCTTGCTTTTCAGAAAAAGATTCATAACGGCAGATTATTCTGGGGCGCATTCTTCGATAACAGCAGTGCCGATTACGATACCTACAATTATATCGACGAAATTAAACGTAATCCTGATTTTCACGGCAACGGCGAACTCACCGCAACCGGCGGCGGCATTTTCATAAAACGACAATGGAAAAATTGGCAACTCGACGGACTATTCCGAGCCGGTACATTACATAATAAATATTTCAACGAAGATATTCATATTCACAACACCAACTTCGAAATGAAATACAATACAAATTCAATGTACCTAGCAACAGAATTAGGTTTAAGCCGTCAATGGAAAATCAACAAACGCCAATCCCTCAACCTATACAGCCGCTACGCATGGAATTACTTAGATAATAATACAATCACATGGAATTATGAAACAATAGATGGGGATCACCTCAAATTTTCAGAAAAAGTAAGATTTGATCATATTAATTCGCATCGTGCCAAATTAGGATTTCATTATTTAGATAAACGTACTTCAAGATTATCATGGTTTTTAGACGGCGGATACGAATACGAATTCGACGGTCAAGCCAACGGCTATGCCTACGGCGTCGGCAGCTTCGACGGTCCAAGATTAAAAGGCGGATACGGTATAGGTGAAATCGGATTTAATTACAACAAAAATAATAAATTCAAATTAGTTTCCAGCTTCGGCGGATACGTAGGAAATCGAAAAGGTATAAACATAAATTTCGCCGCTACATGGAAATGGTAAAAACTAATAAAGTACCGCCCCTAGCAAGACTTCTTGATAGTTAGCTCTTGTTCGTGTATTTCGTGTTTAAAGATTACAAAAAATTTGAAAAAAATTATTCCACTGATATATTACAAAAAAACATTTTATGACAAGGATACTATATATATTACTACATAATTATCTGCAATGAATTTCTAAAAACCTAATGTAATAATTTATTGTTAGAAGGCTCGCGGCCGTCTCGACCGTATCTTTATGTTTTTTGTACAAAAAAGATGCAGGCGGGACACCTGCGTTCCTCGTAATATTAGTTTTTAGAAATTATCTGCTGTCTGCATAAATTTTATTCGTAAACGGCTGAATTATTTTTGTATAAACTCACTAATCTTGCTGCGCCTGCAATTTCGATGTCTTCCGAAATGTTTTGACCTAACGTGAAAAATTTTAACGGCAGCCGATTCGATTTTAACATTTTATAAACATCGGAAATTCCTACCGCTTCGTCTAACTTGGTTAACGTTATTCCAGTCGGATTCAATACAGAAAATCGATTTATTGTATCCAGAAGTACAGATAAACTACTCGTTGCCGATAATAATAAATATATTTCATCAACCTTTGCTTCAATCAAAACAGACTTTATTCCCATCAATTTTGAATCATTCAACGGATTCGTTCCGGGCGTGTCAATTAAAACTAAATCACAATTAATTAACTTTCTCAACGCAAATTGAATTTTGTCCGCCCCCGATGCTGTTTCACATTGTATTTCCAACATGTCCGCATACCTCTGCAATTGATCTACAGCCGCAATCCGAAATACATCTGTTGTCAATAATCCTACTCGGCGTGATTCACGCAGCTTATAATGCGCAGCTAACTTCGCTACCGTCGATGTTTTACCTACGCCCGTCGCCCCGACTAACGCAACAATAACTCGACGCCCTAAATTCAAATCAATTGCACCGCCGAAATTTACTATCTCTTCAAACATCATCAGCAAATTGCGTTGTAAAAGAGTCGGATTCATATCATTCAATTCCATTTTACGCCATTTGCCGACCTGCCTCTCACCCGTTACATTTTTTATTTGTAACAATTGAGACGATTGTAACGGTTGTAATTTTTGTACCGCCTGTAATTGCCGTGACGTTTGTAACAACCGCGCCGCTTGTAACGATTGTAATGTTTGTTCCTCCTTTGACGTATTCATGTAATCTTGTATTTTGATCTCTGATAATTTTTCATTTTTTAATTCTTTATTATTCGTATCAGAAATAGTGTCAGAAATAGTGTCAGAAATAGCGTCAGAAATAGCGTCAGAAAAAGTGCCGGAAAAAGATACTCTCTCACGTATGTTTTTAATTTCATCTTTTAAGTTTCTGTCTATCAAATCGAGATTCTGATTTGAACTGTTTTTAATTGAATTATTTTTAATTGAACTGTTTTGTGAATTATCAGAATTAAAATTTATATTATTTTTGTTGAATTGTTCTGTTGTTGTTTTTTGTTCTAAATTCTTTTTTTCGATTAAATTATTTGGTTCAGCGGCAGTAATTTCGACGTATTTTGTTTTACGTAAACCGAACCAACTCGATTCGATCATTTCCCGCGAGTGTAAGATTTTAGCTTCTTCGCCGAATTCTGCGTAAACTTTATTCAAGCTGTCTTGAAACGAGCCGCCTTTAAAAGTTTTTATGTTCATTTTTGTAACTATTTTTTTCGTTTTGTTTTTACAAATTTTTCTTTAATTTTTTTTCGTTCAGATTTTCGTTGTAGATGTCCGCGTAACATAACAACGATTTCCCGTCCGCCCATTAATCTTAATAATAGAGCGTAAACAACAGCACCGGTGACACTTCCTACCGTGATATAAATTATATCTGATATTGAATCTTGTCCGGGAATTAAACTCACAACCGCCAAGATAATAGCTGTCATTACCGCCGCCGATATAATTGAACGGATGAAACAAATACTTACATCCGATAGATTAATATATTTCCGGTATTTTCTAATTATAGCGGCAAAAAGAATAATAGTTTGAATACACGCCGATATACTTATTGCAATAGCAAACGCTTTTTCATGCAATTTCCATATTAACGTTAAGTCTAAAACGAAATTTACAGCGACCCCGATCAATCCGGCTCTAAACGGCGTCCTAATATCTCCGATCAAATAAAAAGCGCGGATAATAACCGGCATTAAACAAAACGCCCAAACACCAGAACCAAACCAAAAAATCATGTCGGCGGTGCGAAACATGTCATCTGCTGTGAATGCACCGCGTTGAAAAAGTAAGTGTGAAATCCGCTCCGACATAATCATCAATCCTGCTGCCGCCGGAATCGAAAACGCAATTAAAATTCGAATTGCAATTGTTAAGTCTTCTCCGAACATACGAAAATCGCGATTCGCTGCATGCCGGCTCAATATTGGATAAATCACCGTTGCAATCGCTATTCCGATTAATCCTTGCGGGAAATCAAATACCCGCTCGCTGTAATAAATAGATGACGCCGCCCCGATACGCAGCGGATAAATAACAGTCCCGCCGAGCCAACGTATCGAATCGCCCGCACTGCCCGAAAAAAGCCAAGCGATGCCCATCGCCGCAAGAATGTTAATTTGTAATGACGTCAACCCGAATATTTTAGGAAAAAAATCCTTAAATATCCGATGTAAATCTTCGCTGACATTTTTCAATCTAAAGTCGAATCGAAAACCAAGACGATACAACAACGGATAATGAATAAATAACTGAATGATACCGGCAACTAAAATACAACTTGTCAAAATGTAACATTGTATCGCAGGTTCTGCTGAATATTTCGGTGCGAGAATAATTATTCCAAATAACCAGATAATATTCAAAATCGACGGAATTATTGCGGGAATAGAAAATTTATCAAGAGTTTGCAATGTCGCCGATGCAATTGCTGCCATGCAAATCAAAATTAAATAAGGTAACATCAATGCAATAAGATGTGAAATCAGATAAACTTTACTGTCTGTAGAAAAAAAACTAAATCCGATATAACACAGAATCTCGCCCGCAACAACAAAAATCGAAAGAACGATAAACACAATTCCCAGTACGACCGATAATAAATTCCACGCTTTTGATTTATCTTCACGCCATAATTTGCTGAACACGGGAATAAAACTTACACTGATCGTTCCGTCGCCGAATAATTTTCTTGCCATGTCCGGCAGCCGAAACGCGACAACAAACGAGTCCATAATTCCGCCGATAGACATTCCAAGAGCCGCCGCAGTTGCCATATCCCGTAACATTCCGAGCAGCCGGCTGATCATTGTACAAATTCCGACAAGAAGCGAATAACGAAGCAGCTTTTTACGATTTCTTAAATTATTCAAACTCGAATTATTATCAATATCGACAGATTTATCTGACTGAACGGCAGAAACATCTGACCGGTTTTCAACAGATTTTAAATTACTCTTACTTGAACTGTCGATTCGTGCTGCCGGATTACATATCTGAAAACAGGTTCTGATAAATCCGTTTATGAATAGACGAAATCCATTGTACAAACTGTATAGAACGACTTTCAACGCGTACTTGATAAATTTCAGTTTCAATTTGTTTCACTCGTAATGATTAAAAAAAATAGGAACAAATAAATATCGATGAATCAAAAAAATTTAACGATTAGATAAAAAAAATAATCACGGCAAACCAAAATATCGGATATTGGTAAGACTAAACGATCACGTAAAGCGTACATGATAACATTAGTTTTTTTATTGTCAATTTATCAAACTCATAAAAGAATAAAATTTCAATCACCGATACATTACCTCATAGGCGATTTTTTAATTACACAAATTTGAATTTCGATTTGACAAAATAAAATTCTCTATTCAAATTTACACCATTCATCAATATTGAATCATACTATAAATTTTTGAGAATTTGGAACATCACAAAAACATAAAAGACTGCTTTCCAATAAGTAATCAAACAGCTCGAACCGAAAATTCAAATTAAATCAACTCAAAATAATTAACTAATACAAAAAAATATTAATTGATAAGACATAACAAAAAACACTACAAAAATAAAGGTTTTATTGATAAATATCAAAATATAATTCCAGTTAATTTTATTTTTATTGCGATAAAAATTAAAGTGTAGAGTCAGATAAATTGCCGGTATAAATAACGATTATTCACGTTTTATAAATTAGGTTGAGTTTATCAAATGTATGTTTTAAAACGATAAATACAAAAAATTTTTTCAATAAAGTTAAATAAAACAATATAAATTTATACGGCTCGTATTAAGAAATTTTTCGGTACAAGAAATATTAATTATACGTATCGTACTATGAATTTTTGGGGACATAAAAACTATTCATTAAAAAGTCCGCATTCCGATATTAAACAGTCGGCTTGAACCGAAATTGAAAGTAAAAACAAATTAAAACCTGTTTTTCGATTTAGATAATTCAGGTAAAGTTTGCTGAAAATTCGAGTATTAAATTCGTTTAACTGTAATGTAAGTAAAATGACTAACAAAACAATTCATTCGATTAATTCACTTTCAGACCTGCGGAACTATGTTTACCAAACATTATGTAACGATCACGAGCTGTTAATGGACGCTTTTCCAACATCGGAATCAATACTAAAACGCGGTAAATCAGAATCATGCGGAGTAATGTTTTGTCTGCATGGTCCGCGTGCAGTAAAATATAGCGCGATTTGGGAAAAAGATAAAGGACGAATTTTGTTTTATGGCCCTAGCGGCAAACGTTATCATCAAGTAGAGTTATCCAAAATCGTAATAGATATTTGAATAACACAAAATCATATAATTTCATATTACGGTACATATAACTAAAACATAACCGCAGATCAATAAAAAGACAACAATCAGCGTTGTCAAAACGTAAAAACATAAAAACGTAAAAATGTAAAATACGTGAAAACATAAAAACGTGAAAATGTAAAATACGAAATGTAAAATGTGAAATGTGAAAATTCGGTTGACTTGAAATGTTGTTATTGGCGTATTGTGTAAGTTGTGAATAAAATTGGGGAGGTGTATTATGCTTGTACTCTCGCGCAAAGAGGGAGAACGAATTAAAATAGGAGATGATGTTTTTGTAACTGTTGTTCACATTACAAAAGATAAGGTAAGAATTGGAATTGAAGCACCGCTTAACACCGTAATCTTACGAGATGAATTACATTCCATACCTGCCGTGTTAGAAATGACTGAACCAGACAAAATTTCAGATACAAACGATCAATCAACAAACGATCCGCCTATTATCAAAATTGCGTGATAATTTTAATAATTAGTATCCTCAAAAGAACGGTATCTCTAAAAAAGATTTTTTAGAGAAAATCCGTTTGCCGAAATTTTCAAAAGACAATTAATATATACGTATAATATATACGTGTAATATATACGTATCATACACGATCAAATTCGACAAATTGCTTTTCAATAGATAAGCAAACCGCTCGAACCGGATTTACAATATATTCAGTTTAAAATACAGAAGATTAGGTAAAATTTACGGGCGAATCTGGAGTTTTGCAAAAAGTTCAGAAAAATTACCGATAATCTTAACATCGTATATTGATATAGATTCAAAACTGTATTCTGCAAATTTGATTTTACAATTTCAGAAATATAATTTCGGAAATATATTGAATGTAAATTTTGTTGTTGTGCTGATAATTTAATTTTTGTAATCAATAACTGCCCCGAATATCCAACTGCTGAATAATTACAATTTTTACAGTTTACAAAAAGGAGGTGAATAATGGTTGACCCTACACTTCGGCTGCTTGAGCTTGACGCTCGTCATACAGAATTATTAGAACGTTTGTCAATACTTGATAAACAAGTTCAAGAAATTTTATCAGATTGGATTCAATCAAATGATAAAAATGAAACATCGGAACAAGAAACCGAATCATTATAATTTTTAATCATTTGTTCGTAAAAATAAAATTTGTAACTATTCAGTAGAGTTACTATCTCTTCTGATTATTCCTGATTTGTATCCTCATTGTCTTTTAAAATTCGGTATTATTTTTTGTAACGAAAAAGGTGACCGTTCACTCATAAAACTAGAATCACCCTGAAAGGTCAACAGGAATAGAATAATAGTGTATAGTGATTAATGATTCGAACTTAAAACCGGTACTAATTTCCGCATACGAACTAACCGCTAACGCAAAAGGTTCGTAAAAAAAATAAAAATTACTGAGAACGGTTATAAAATTTTCTTATTAGTGTTTTCTGTGTCCCTTGTCATAAAATTGTAATATGATATATTTCTTCGTTTCAAATTAATAACAACAATTGAGATAAACCAAGAAGTTTTCAACAACTCTTACTTGTACTTGGAATTTCGGTTTGATTTGTCTGCTTTCTTTATTTGCGAGCCGGCTTTTTAATGAAAGCTTTTACGCTTTTACGTTACTGAAATTCGTAGTACGATACATATATTATTCCCGATTTTATTCTTTTAATAAGAATAATGGATTAAATAGTCACCCCCTAAATTATAAAATAGACATCAAAATAAAATGCCAAGTTACGAATATAAATGTGACGCTTGCGGTCATGAATTTGAAGAATTTCAAGGAATCAAAGACGCTCCGCTTCGAAAGTGTCCGCAGTGTAAAAAGAATAAATTAAGACGCTTGATCAGCGGCGGTGCGGCGATTGTGTTCAAGGGTTCAGGATTTTATCAAACTGACTACCGCAGTGAAAAATATAAAAATTCTGCCAAAGCCGAATCAAATGATAACTCTCAAAGTTCCGTTCAAACAACGCAACCGCCTGCAACTGCAACAACGCCGTCGGCAACAACTGTAACCTCAAACACAAAAAATGAAACTCAAAAAAATGATCCCGTAAAAACAAAAGAATAAAAAAATAGAATAAAAAAATAGATAGGTAATAGATCAGTAGAATATTTTTAAATTACAGTATATTTCTCATTCGTTAAAAAATTTTTTTGTTTTTCGACAGGATTACAGGATGTTAAGATGACAGGGATATGACAAGATTTTAAATAATAAATCAAAAGAATCAAAACTTGAAACCATCAATTAGTTGTTAGTGATTTGAACTTAGTATCCGTGATAATTTCCGCATACGAACTTATTATCCTGTAAATCCTGTAATCCTGTTTATCCGGTCAAAAAGACACATAAGTCGACGCCCCTACTTGACCCGATAGTTAAATAAAATATAATTCTGCCTCGTTTTTTGCCGCTTTAAATTGAACTTACTTGAAATTTCAGTTTATCTTCAAGTCTGCTTTCTTTCGTTAGCTGACTTCACTGAATCTTTACTGAATAGAATATTGCTCACCACAATCACATAGCAGTCAAATTGCCGAAATTAGTAGTATATGATTTATAAACTTTAGATGTTGTTATATTTTTTTGATAATGTTGGAATTTGGTAGAATAAGAAAGATTGCCGTTCTCGGCTCAAGCGGCAGCATCGGACGTAATGCTCTCGATGTAATCGCTAATTCAAACGGCACGCTTGAAGCCGTTCTCCTTTCTGTCAATAGACAAACAAATGTTCTCGCCGAACAACTTCTGCAAATTGCATCTCAAATTAAATCAACTAATTTAAGTAACAAAACTCGAAACGATACTCTCAAATTGCCTCAATGGATAGTCATAACAGACCCTAACGCCGACCAGACACCAATAAAAAATTTGCCCGATTCTATCTTGTCACAAATAGAAATATTTTACGGACACGATTCACTTTGCTCTCTTGTCCGCAAGTCTGAAATCGATATTGTACTTTCAGCATTGAGCGGCTGCGCAGGTTTAGTTTCAACTTGGTCGGCTCTCGAATCTGGTAAAGTTGTTGCGCTTGCTAATAAAGAATCACTTGTTTCCGGCGGCTCCGTAATTAAAGAACTCGCAATTAAAAATCATGGTAATTTAATTCCAGTCGATAGCGAACACAGTGCTGTCTTGCAAGCATTACAATGCTGGAACATGAAAAATTACCCCAATAATTTGACAAATCCAATAGTCAGAAATATCACAACAAACAAGCAGCAATCTTGTCAACTTGATTTATCTGATCAAACGAATCAAACGAATCAATCTGATCAATTGCATATTTCAGAGCAGCAATTTTCTAATCATTCAAATCTCCAAAATGTAATAAGTAACATTACACTTACTGCTAGCGGAGGTCCTTTTCGTACATTGCCGCTCGAAAAGATCAAAAAAGTTACAGTCGAAGACGCTCTTAATCACCCGACTTGGAAAATGGGTACAAAAATCACAATCGATTCAGCAACGATGATGAATAAAGCATTCGAGATAATCGAAGCCCGACATTTTTTCGATCTTGAACCATCTAAAATAAAAGTAATTATTCATCCGCAGTCAATAATACATTCGATGGTTCAATTTATCGACGGTTCTACGATAGCGCAATTAAGTCCTCCGGACATGCGTATTCCGATTAGTATTGCACTGCATTATCCGGATCGTTTTGAGACGTTATCGATTTGTCCGATAGATTGGTCAGAGCAGATTTCGCTCGAATTTTATTCACCTGATTTTGAGCGGTTTCCTGCTCTTTCATTGGGTTATGCCGTAGCAGAAAAAGGCGGTACGACCGGCGCGGTTGTTAATGCCGCTAATGAAACTGCAATCACCGCTTTTCTGAATGGACGTTTACCATTCCATGATATTGTTAACGCTTGCTTCTCCATTTTGGAGAATCATAATTTTGAAAAATATCCCACTCTATCGAGATTACTCGAACTCGATACTTGGGCAAGAAAGGAGACCGAAAAATGGATTTCTCAATAATCGTATGGGCTGCCGCCAATATGCAACCAACAATTTTTGAAACAATAATTAACGTTACAATAAAAGTGTTGTTAGTTATCGCAGGAATAAACGCTCTAATCATAATTCACGAATGGGGGCATTTCATCGCCGCAAGATCATGCGGCGTAAGATGTGAAAAATTTTACATTTGGTTTGATTTTTTAAATTTGAAATTTTTCAAATTCAAATGGGGTGAAACAGAATACGGTTTGGGAATGTTCCCGCTCGGCGGCTATGTAAAAATGTTAGGTCAGGAAGATAATCCGGGTGAATTAAAAGCAGAATTAGAACGTGCAAAAATTCAAAACGTTCAAAAAACACAAAACGAAGATAACTTTCAAAATAGTGACAATTCACAAAAATCGGCTGAAACAAAACAAACTCAAATCGATATTGATTCTTCCAATCAACCTGAACCTGTACAAATTGATAAAAATATAACGTCGGTGCAAAAGCCGCCGCGTTCCGCCGACGAGTTGCAAGAAGCAATTTTTGCAAAAGACAGCTATTTAGCTAAAAATGTTCCGCAGCGTTTAGTTATTATTGTTGCAGGCGTGGTGATGAATTTTATTTTCGCGATTGTATGTGCAACAATAGCGTATCTTGTTGGTGTAATTGATACTGCTCCGGTTATCGGTAATGTTACGCCCGGGTCGCCGGCGTGGGAAGCAGGTTTGCAAACTGACGATAAAATTAAATCGATAAACGGGAATACAGTACGCGCTTTCATGGACGTAAATATGGCTGCTGTCGGAGGAGCTGAAGGCGTAGATATCGTAATTGAAAGAATCGTAAATAACGAAAAACAAGAATTGACAAAAAAATTTAAACCGAGAAAACGACAAAATGATCTCGCTCCAATGATGGGAATTAATCCATGTATTCTTTTGAATTTGTCGAAAGTTATAAATTATCCGGTTGAATTAAATGCAAGAAAATTCTATCAGAAAGAATCGTTGGATAAATTAAAATACGGAAATTTATACTTAACCAAAATCGCAAATACAGACATTATAAATTACGGTAGTTATCTCAATGCGTCTTTGGAACATTGGGGGAAACCTGTAGAAATGACTTTCATAAAAAATGAAACAGAATCAGATACGATAACTCCTAAAAACTATCAAGATGTTGTCAAAAATACGAAACAAGTAACTGTAACGATACCGGCAATTCCAATACGCGAAGTTGGGTTGAGATTCAAAATGGGTGAAATTACATCGGTGCTGCCTGATTCAGACGCAGCAAAAAAAGGTATAAAAACAGGCGATGTAATCGTTGCAGTTGACGGAGTTGATAATTTCGATCCGTTAAAATTAGCTTATATCATCTTGAAAAAAGTCAATGCCGGACAAAAAAGCGTACAGTTAAAAATTAAACGAGACAATAATTCCGCCGATAATATTACCGAAAAAAATAATGACAGAATTATCGAAACGATAAATGTTGAACTTCAACCAATACGGATAATTCCGCAAATTTCTTTTTTGTCGATGCAAGATTCGCTAGGCAGTACGGCTCTTGGTTTAGCGTGGGATGTCGATTCGATAGTTGACGATTACTTGCCGGAAGCTTCTGATAAAGCGAAAAAGATACCAATCGGAAGTAAAATAATTTCGGTGAAATTTATTAACAGCATACCAATGCTTAACACGAATTCGTTTAGTTACGCCGAGAGCGACGGCATAGTTTTTCACGATGTCGGTGATCGTGTGAAGTTACCATATATCTTTGATAACATGCTGCAGCATGCACGAACTTCAACTGACGATACCGATACCGAAAATAATAAAAACAATAACAAAAAGAAATTATCAATACAATTTGAAGTAATTAAGCCCGACGGAACTAATGAATTATTTCAAGTCGAAATTTATGACTCATCAGAATATTTTCGAGCAGATCGAGGTTTGATAATGTCTGAATTTAAAGATGTAGTAGAAACAAAGAGTATAGTTGAAGCATTGAAACTGGGAATATTAAAAACGGTAGAATATTCGTTGGCAGTTTATATTACGTTAAAACGATTTTATGACGGTACGGTTTCGCCGCGTGCTCTCGGAGGACCGGTTTTAGTTGTTCAATCGGCGTATTCTTTTGTGAGTCGGGGAGTCGGTGCGTATTTATTATTTCTTTGCATAATAAGTGCGAATTTAGCTGTCGTAAATTTACTTCCGATGCCTCCTCTGGACGGCGGACATGTTGTGTTTTTACTTTATGAAGGAATTTTCAGAAGACCTCCGAATATTTTAGTACAAGCGATTATAAGTTGGGTAGGATTATTGTTGATCATACTATTAGGACTATGGGTAATCGCACTAGATTTTTCGTTCATTCCAAGATTTTAAGAGAATACGAAACACACGAAATTACATAAAAAACACGAAAATTATATTCAAATCTTTTTCGTGTATTTTGTGATTTTTCGTGTGTTTCGTGTTGAAAAATTTTCGTAAAATTTCTCAGAGGTTTCGAGTTCATTTTTCACGAACTTTATTTTTCACCTTATTTTTCCGAACGAAACAACCGTAGTAGTCAAAGATACAACACACACAAACCTTATTACCTTATTAACAACAAATCATTTTTCAATAATAAGGTAATAAGGTTGAAAATTAGGTTCGTTGTATAATTCATAACCCAAAAAAAGTTGAAAAAAATTTCTTCACTGATATATTATTTTTCTATTTTTTGTTACAAAAATTTTCGAGAAATTTCAGACCGATATGTCCTGATTTTTCAGGATGAAATTGAGTTGCGATAACATTGTCTTTTCTTATTATTGATGCGAAATTTATATTTGCGTATTGAGTTACCGCAAGTATATCATTTGGATTTTGCGGTACAGGATAATAACTATGTACAAAATAAAAATCACTTCCTGATTTTATACCATTGAAATAATCTTTATCAGAATTATTTTTGTTTAAATATGAATCATAGTGTACAGAGTTCCAACCGATTTGCGGAATTTTTGTGTAATGATCATCTGGTTTGAATCTAACAGTTTGTCCCGGAATTATGCCAAGAGTTTTCGTTTGATTATTTTCTTCAGAATAATCGAGTAAAACTTGCATCCCGACACAAATTCCGAGTAAAGGCGTACCGCGTTGAACGATTTCATGTAGTACTTCGTCAAGATGAAATCGTTTAAGGTTAAACATTGCCGCACCTGCTGCGCCGACTCCCGGAAAAATCACACGGTCAGATTTACGTACAACATCGGGATCAGACGTAATAATGCCGTCAATTCCAAATGTTTTCATTGCCAACTTAACGCTTGTCAAGTTACCAGCCTTAAAATCAATTATCGCAATCATAATAGTGGTTAGTGTATAGTGGTTAGTGGTTAGTGGTTAGTTCGCATGCGGAGATTAGTACGGATTCTAAAGTTCAAATCACTAATCAACTAATTGATGGTTTCAAGTTTTGATTCTTTTAATTTAATTTGTCATTTAAAAATCCT
>JAITKS010000222.1 GCA_031278315.1 Planctomycetaceae bacterium
GTAATATATCAGTGGAATATTTTTTTTATTAACCACAGAGGACACAGAGAACACAGAGAAATCAGAGAAATCAGATTTTGTAATTTTAGATTTTAAATTTAAGTGAATTACTAAAAAATATTTTAGGCGGGAACGCAGGCGTCCCGCCTGCATCTTTTTTGTACAAAAAACGCATAAAGATGCGGTCGAGACGACCGCGATCCCGGCAACAATAAATTATTCCACTGATATATTACATTCGTTTTTTTATTTTTTTAATTTAAAATATTGTCAATAAACGTTGCAATATTTTTTAATAAATACAACTTGTTTTTGAGTCAAAAAATTGTCTATGTTTTCGCCCTTTCAGGGCGAGTTTAGTTTAAAACGAATACCGAAATTTAAAGTGTGAAAAGTATATATTATCTTTAACCTAATTTTTAAAACAAAAATTTCACTGAAATATTACTACAAAGATTATCTTAATATTTGCCGTTCCGAAATAGCGTCTGCGAGCATTTCTTTATTTGCGAATTGCAATTCGTTACCGCTTGTGATTCCGCGTGCAAGTCTTGTGATTTTTATTGGAGTATCAGTAAGCCGGTTCATAATGTGTAATGCTGTACCGTCGCCTTCAACTGTTGGATTTGTTCCTAATATTATTTCTTTGAAATCACCTTTTTTAATACGTTTAATTAAAGCGTCTATACTCAACTGATCGGCTTCAACTTGCTCCAGCGGTGCAATTCGACCAAGAAGTACATGATATAATCCGTTATATTTACCTGTTTGTTCAAGAACAATTAAATCTCGTGATTGCTCGACGACACAAAGTAATGTTTTGTCTCGTGCCGGATTACGGCAAATTTCGCAGAGTTCTTCTTCGGCGAGATTATAACAGTTAGCACAATATCTAACTTTTTCTTTAACATTACGTATTGAATCAGCTAACTGTAATGCGTCTTTCTTATCAATTTTAAGAAGATAATATGCAATACGTTCAGCAGATTTACGACCAATACCCGGAAGTTTCGCAAACTCCTGTATCATATTTTGAACCGATTCGGTAAGCTCAGACATCAAATGTTAATTGTAAATTGTTGTTATTTGTTAAAATATTAAACAAGTTTTTTAAAAACCGGCAAAACACAAAAGGAGAAAATTCCCGCATTAAATTACTGTAACGAAAAAACACAAAGCATTGCTTGCATTGCTTGCGTCTCTACATTGATGATTGTATGTGTTTTAACATGCCGGAAATATTTAAATGTAAGAAATATATCTAAATCAATATCGAATTCGTTTGTCTAATGAGTCTAGAATTTTTTCTAATTGCGGTCTCGTAATACAAACTTGATCAAAATGAGGCGTAATGCTAAATACATCCCGCTCTTTGTTATTTATGTCACCAGTTTCATCTATTCTCGTTGACATCACTTCATCTTGTAACGCTGTCAACCATTCAGGCATTTCAAATCCTACACCTAAAGGGTCTTTGGCGAAATTCTCAACTTGCTCGTATAACTCATTAAACGCAATTTTGGGAACATCTTCCTTTACCTGTTTTATCGCCTTCGGTACTAGACCGCACATTCGATCTATTTGCAACGGTCTTACAAACCGCTCTTGTAACCTTTCATACACACTCGGTAACCACATACCATACTTTTCACTCAACCGATTATACTGCCGTAAATGCTCTTCCGCCGCATTCATACTTCGTCTCGCTACCGCACGCTCCCAAAGCAGCGCCGCTTCATCACACCCCGCCCGAATCATTGCATCATGTACCCAATATACCGGCTTCAAATTCCACGAAATCCGCTCATACCCAACTTGAACCCTCAACATGTCAAGAAGCATATATAACTTGTCCCCATGATCAGAATGAGTCGTCGTACTATTATAATCAACATACTCTGAATAATTTTCTGCAATCGTCTCAAAAATTATCTCAAGCTGCGTAACAACAAATTCCCAGTCAATTTTTTTCTTCAACAAATCTTCAATCAACTTATTACACATTTCAATCTCGCCGTCTTGCTGCTTTATTTTCACTAGAGAACGTAAAAAATTATCTACTCCCTGATGTAACATCGCCCTCAAATTGCCGAATCCCATATTTTGTTGTGTAAAAATATCATGTCCGTACCGCTGAATAAACGCTTTTACAATGTCCCAATGCGCTTTGTCAACAATTGATTCTACCGGTGAAATACGAATCTGACGGCTATGCGATAACCAACTCGCTAAAAGTATCTCAATAGTTCTTTCCATATAATCGACCAGAAGATAATCCGGTGATAACCAACGCTCATTGTGTTTCGGTTTCCACTTGCGGGACGAAATTGCAACACATTGTGTTATTGCACGAGTCGCAGTTTCTACTAATCTATCAAACTCTGTTATCGCACCGGGTTTGACAGTGTTTTTTTCTTCCATCGTTTTTATTGTGTCGAGTAATCTAAACGTTTCCGTTATTAATCCCAGCCGCGGTGCATACTCCATCAAACGCATTATTTCCTGCTGAATAGATCGGCATCGAACAATGTCTTTTGCGGCACCTCCCCGCGAAGTTGGAACATACAGAATCGTCTCATGAGATAATGCCGTAAAGACATGATCCCATAGATGTTTTAAGTCTTTCGTGTTGCCCCAAAATATTGCATTAGTTAAATGTAATGCCGTGAGCTGCCATTTTTCATGCACACCCTGCCAATACGAAGAACCTAAAAACGATCTCAATATCATACTAGCGTCCCGTAAATCAACGCTTGTCCAAGTTATTCTGTCGAGTAAAATTTCTTTTGTTCCTCTGTGCCGATCATATTCTAAAAGCGAATCAGTTGTACCTCGCGGCGGAGGCACAACATGAATTGATACCTCATGTAATAAATCATCAAGTTCCGAATTGTATTTGTCGATTTGATTCAGCCAACTTGCAAGATATCCTGTAACGTCGCCGTATTTGTCGCCGAGCGGTTGCTGCTCATTTTTATTAGTGTCATGCGAATTCTTATTCGTCGTTTCTACACTATCGTTTTTTGTTTCTGACTTGTTCTCCTCATTATTCTCAACATTATTCTCAACCGGCGTTGCAGAATACAATCCTGCAACTTTTTCTGTAACAAATTTCCATAACTTCGACATCGTTACAATAAAAGTCAACCGTTCACTAATTCTTTCTGTTTCAGCGACTAGCGGAATGTCATCAGGATCGTCGAACCCGCCCGGCGGCGGCAATTCGATCAGCGAGCCGTCTATTCCATCGTCTGTCGTATCTTTATAGACAACATTTTCATACGCGGCACTATAAATTGATTCTTCGTCTTTTTTCTTTTTATTTCTTTTGTTGTTAGATTTATAAAAGTCATCGTCATCGTATTCGTATTCGTAATTATCGCCGTAATTTTCTCCGTAGAAATTATCGCCGTAAATTTCGTCTGTAGGTTTATTGTTTTTGTCTTTTCCGAATTTTCGTTTATTATTGCGTTTTCCAGTAACATCTAGAGTCGGTACATGCCAATATTGTCCGGCATTCGCCTCGATAAAATCAAAGAATTTTTTTGTAAGTTTCCAACGTTCCGGTATTGGAATTGGTAAAACTTTTGCTTCTTTGGCGGCATTTGAATTTATCGGATTAGAACGTTTAAAATTCGATTTTGAATTTTTGTCATTATTTTTATCAGTCGTATCTTGCCAAAGTTGTTTCATCCAACGCAACGCAATTTCGTGAAAAGAAAAATCACTTTGTATAAGCGGAATTTTATCCGAATTACTCAACCAATGCATCATCAAAGCCATCGACGCAACTTGATCATTTTGATCGAGTAATGCTTCCGCTAGCAACACGTAAGCCTTTGTTGAATTGAATCTATCAACGTGTCTATTCCAAAAAGCGACATCGCCTGCCGCTATACCGGCTTTGTACCAAATTGCTAGTGCATTCGATACCATCGCCGTTGATTCCCACGTATCAGCACCTGAAAAACTATCTAGTCCAGAAACAGTTGTGCTTCCATATTTATCCCACCAACTTGCTAAATCGCTCATTCGATCAGAAAGATCGGCTTGCATGTCGCTGTTTCCTACTGACGCTGCTACTTTCTGCAAACGGCTATAAATATCAAAGACGTCTTCAAGAATATTGATCAAATCATCGACACGATGATCATGAATAGAATTTTCAAGACTATGAAATAAACTGTAATTTGCACCAAAACCGATAATTGTCCACGGATCAACAATAGCACCGCACGCAATACCGCGTTTGATTAACGTTTCTATTTCCGGTAATAATTTCGCTGCTTGTTCGAGTTCGTTACGGTCAATATGAAAATGTATTTTCGTAATCATACTATCCAGCTGCGTTATTATTCTGGTAGAGGCGACAGAAATAATATCAGATTGTTTTTTTGCAGCGTCGAAATAACCCATTCGTGCGAATATTCTGGATAAATGCATCCGTTGCAATTGGTCTGCTCGCCGTTTGGCAAGACGTTTATTCAAACTTTGCCTGCAGCTTCCAAAAGGTTGATATAATCGGCATTCTTCACGTTTGAGCCGATCTTTCATCTTTGCCGGAATTTTTTCCATTAATTGCTCGTAGAATTTATCTCTGTAGTTTGCGATTATCGGCATCAATGTTGCTAACGATGTTTCCGAATTGTAAGTACTCGGCGTATCACCGCAAACACCTGCTCCCATTAACATTGTTCCTGCGAGTACCGCACCGGCTTCATAAAGTAATTCATCTTGCGGAATATCTGCCTCATCTGATTCGCCAAGATATGCCGTCTCGACACGTTTCAAAATTCCGTCAAGAGTAACTTGATGAATTACAAAACGGCGATAATATCCTTCGTTATCTATAACGTATGGATCCCATAATCCGAAATGATAATTCGGCTTTCTGTTGACAGGATGATCGAAATCATAAGCTCGCGGGTCGAGAACGAGTTCGTCAAGTTTGTCCAGATCGAAACATGCCTCGTAGAGAATTTGAGAATCTGTATTTTGCAAGATCGAAAGAGCAGTATCAATTATCCCTTTATATTGCCCATGAGCTATACCAATTCCCTTAATATATAACGGAATTGGTGAGACCCATTCGTGTTCGTTTGGATCGTGTCTTTCGTTGCCTTCGAGTACGGCAATCGGCCGATAACCGATGTAATCATTTAAGTTGTCGATTGTTTTTTTTATGATTCGATCTATATCCGTCCAAGGTGAACCTTGTCTGATTACTGTTTCAAATGCTTTAGCAAGAAAAAATGAATTGAAAAGAGTATCATCTGATTGATGAAATAAAATATCTTCGTGAAATTTACGATATTTTACGAGTAAATGTTCACCAATAATTTTTAAAACTTGTCCAGCTTGATCGTCGATTCGGAAAGATTTATTTTCGTTTGAAAGTTTCTTCAACTCGTTTTCAAGAATAGCTATGACTTTTTGAGCTGTAGAAATAGCCGGCACCGAGTTATTTTGATTTTGCTCTGTGATATTGACAATATTAAGAATTGTCGAATTATAGTTATCGTTGTTATTTTGCCGATTATCAGGATTCGGCTGAATTGTAACGTATAACGAATTTATAGCGGTGAAAAATTTAGGGTCTCTATTACCGGATGAAAAATTCAGATAACCTAATATTTCTATTATTAATGATTGTTGTATTGTTTCCATACTTCTCTTATTTATAAAGTTATCAAACATAATTATTCGGTTGCGGATTTATTGTGTAGTATTCAGTCGAAAGTTCAAATAGCCGGATAAGTAATATTGTAATATTTCAGTGGAATTTTGTTTTTTACATTATCATTTTTGGGGTCGAATATAAAAAATAAATGTAATGCAGTAATGTATCGGTGAGGAATTTTTATTTAATGTTACGAAAAATATGAGATTGCATTTTGGAAAATTTTTAATCCGCCGCCGTTATTTTTTTCTTTGTATTTTTCGTTTTCAATTATACGAGTCCAATGCGGATGTTGGAATATATCTATAAAACGTTCAGGATGCGGCATTAGACCAAAAATTCGTCCGCTTGAATCACAAACACCGGCAACATCTGCAATCGAACCATTCGGATTTTCGTTCTCTTTATATCGTAACGCAAGTTGACCGGAATTATTCAAATTAGCTAAAACCGATGGTTCACCTTTGGGAACGAAACGTCCTTCAGCGTGTGCAATCGGGAGATAAAGTTCTTTAATTCCGTTTAAAAATACGCACTTTGTGTCATTCGATTGCAGATGAATCCATTTGTCGGTATAAACAGCCGAATCATTCCACGCTAGTGTTGCAATAGGCTCACCAGACGTGTCAGATAAAAGTAATCCAGATTTCAGCAACACTTGAAAACCATTACAAATTCCAAGTATCAATTTATCTGAATCGCAAAATAAATGTAGTATATCTCCAAGATTACGCGACAATTTTGACGCTAATATTTTACCTGCTCCGATATCATCTCCGTAGCAAAATCCGCCCGGGATACAAAGTATTTGATAATCATTAAGCAACCGCGATTCGGCAAGCAATCGATTTATATGAACGGCATCAACTTTTTTCGCTCCTGCCATTTGAAACGCATATTTCGTCTCGGCATCGCAGTTTGTACCTGGCGCCCTAATTATCAAAACATTCGGCATTTTATTTAATTAGTTAAATAGTGATTGTTGTAATTAGTATGAATAACATGAATTAATAGTTATAGATAAGATTGAATTTTACTCGTGATAAGTTGATTTCATGATTAACGCTATTCCTACTAGAACAAGATTCGGAACACTCGATACAATTTTATTTGAATATTCTTTATTGAATAATTCGCTAATAATTGTTGCGTCGCCGCCGGTGAAAACAATAGGAATTTCAATTTCATTGTTTTTATTTTTATCTGTTTTTGCATTGATGTATTCTGTAGATTTAACTCTTTGGATAAAAAAATTTATTGCCGCAATTTGACTTCCCAAAATACCGGTAGAAATTGCCGATTCTGTGTTTTTAGCGGGATAAATCAAGTCAGTTGATTTGAAATCTGAAACATTAACTTCCGGTAATCGGCTAACGGTTTGATTTAACGTAACAGATAATGTTTTCAATCCTGATAAAATCGCACCGCCTTCAAATATTGCCGGATTCGTATTTATTCTGACTAAATCTATTGTAATTGCTGTACCGGCATCGATTACAATTATTGTTTCAATATTGTGAGTTCTATCGGCATTAGTTGAATCTACAGGAAACAACAAATCGTTGATAAATTTCGACCCTGCGAAAGCACCGAGTAATCTATCAATTCCTATTTGTGATGGAAAGTCAACATTTGTTTTTATTGGAACATCGTCATTAGTCAATATGCGGAAGCTGCCGTCCGGTTTAAGTGATTTCAATTCATCGATCAAAGATTCTTTATTACATCCTGACGCAGTAACGGCAATATACCAGTCGTTGCAATCTTGTTTATTGAGCAGCCAATTTTTAATTGATTTGTGTGCTTCACCATCAAAGAATCTTGTGCCGTTTACTGTTTTTTTCTTACTATGCAGAAACCTAATACAAGATTCCGGCTTGGGCAATCGAAATCGTAACGACTGACAAGAAAAATATCCAAACTTTGACATTGTATTACCGATATCAACTGCTATCATTTATTTATTAGCTGTTCGAGATATTGAACTGTACTTTGCAAATTGTCAAGTTTCGGATAGTCTTCTTCTGGTATTTGTACTTTGAACCGTTTACGCAGTTCAAGAACGATGTCAAGAAGATCCATACTATCCATCTCGAATTGTTCGCGAAAAGAGACATCGTCTTTTAACGATGTAAAATCTTCGTCGGGCGAAATCTCAGAAAGAATATCGATAACCGCTTTGCGAATTTCTGATTCTGTCATTTGTTAATAGGGTGAAGGTTTGATTGTTCGAATTGGAATCGGTCAACAATTGACCTGACATATTTTTTTCTTGATGATATTACTGAATTTTTGTCAAGAATAAATTTTGTTTGTTTGAATTAAATTTTTTTTGTTTGAATTAAATTTTGCCGATATATCGTACAATGAAATTCGGCGATACAAGTGCGTATTCAATAAAACTTGTTTTCCGATAGTTAAGCAGTTGAATTGAACCGAAAATTCAAGTAAGCATAGTTTTAATATATCGGCGTTGATTCAAACTTTATCGAATTACTCAACAAAAATTGAAACGTAATTTTAGCCTAATAACAATTTTCTACAAGGGCGGTAGTAAATACGAAAATTAGTAATAGAGAACTTCTAAAAACCTCACAAAAAAAATTATTGTTAGAAAGAACGCTGTCGTCTCGACTGCATTTTGAAACGTTTTTTGTACCGAAATAATGCCGGACATGACGCTAGTGTTCTGTCGAATATTAGTTTGTAGGTAATATATCGGTAGAATTTTTGTTTTTTGGAGATTCATTGCTTTCTACTAATGTTGTTTCGTTTAGAAAAATAAGGTTAGTTTAAAATTTCATAACTCCAAAAAGTTGAAAGTAAATATTCCGCTGATATATTACGAAATATGTTTACAGTCCGACAATTGTAATAGTTTTGCCGTTTATTTTTTTCTTTTTCATGTAAATTTTATTTTCCCAATCTATTGTTTTTCGTTTGTCGAAAACGGCATACCATCCTTCTTTGCAATTATGAATGTCCATATAACGGGCGATCTGTTTAAGACCTTTTTCAACATATTTCTCACTGCGGCGAATTTTGAGTTCTATCGGATATTTTTTGTCGTTATACTCTAACAAAAGATCGAGCCGTCCCGAACCTGCCGCCATTTCGCGATAAACTTGTCCGCCGCCATTAATGACCCGTTGCAAGAATGCCATCAAAATCAAATGCGGTGCCGCCTCTGTATAAGCGCAACGTTTAATATAAACGCCGGAATTTACTCGCCAGAATTGTTGAAAGTCACGCATTAAAAAATCCATATCAAG
>JAITKS010000300.1 GCA_031278315.1 Planctomycetaceae bacterium
ATTAACAAAACAGTACGGCGAAATACATGCGTGGGCAAACATTATTTTTCATGCAGTTTGTGATTTTTGATTAATAAACGTCACTCTTCATTTCGTCTGACACGCCTGTCAGTGTTGTGCTGTTCCGACTGTCTGTTTATTTTTTGCAGAGATTTATTTTACCTATTTTGGTATCATCGGAATTTCCGAAGATAGAATTTTTTTTACAGAGATTTATTTTACCTATTTTGGTATCATCGGAATTTCCGAAGATAGAATTTTTGTAATATATCGGTGGAATTTTTTTTGACAGGATTACAAGATTTACAGGATTGTGTTTAGTTCGCATTTATTTTTAAACACGAAACACACGAAAAATCATGAAAAGGGATTGTATATAATTTTCGTGTCTTTTGTGTAATTTCGTGTGTTTCGTGTTTAAAAAAATCATTTCAATCATACAAATCACAAAAATCATAGTTCAGACAATTAACCACCTATTATTGAGACAATATCCGATCGCCCTTTCAGGGCGGATTTTGTATTAAAACAAATACCGAAATTTTCAAGTATGAATAGCATATTACAGAATCCGGTGTTTTTTTCTAACTATAAATTTTTACATTAGCTTTTTCGTAAATTCTTAAAATTACAAACGGCGGAATTATCTCTTTCCCCCCGATTGACGAAATATTTAATTCTGATATATTTTCGCAACTTTTAAATTGAATCTTGACTTATTGCTTAAAGTCGCAATTTGTAACGATGTCATCTTTGACACTGGTTCAGTTTTTAACTCGTAAAATACTATGCCAGTATATAAAGTGTCAGTCAAGTTGGCTGACTCGTTTTGATCTTTGATCGGTCCATTGACCAAAACGAAATTCCTTTTCCCGACCGATTTCGGTATTTTTCAAAACGTTGTTACCACAAGTAAGTTAAACATAACTTGCCGACAATGTGCCAAACGAAATCTACCCGATTAAGCAAAGAAAGAAATAACTAAATGTCAGAAGTTTCTGCCCCGATTTCAGTACAAGAATTGATCGATGCCGGAGTCCATTTCGGACATCGCGCCAGTATGTGGAATCCTAAAATGCGGCCTTATGTCTATGGCCGCCGTAAATTAATTCACATTATCGATGTCCGCGAAACAGTTCGCGGATTGCTGCGAGCGAAAAAATATCTTAAACAAGTCGCCGCACAAGGCAGCTTGGTTTTGTTCGTAGGAACAAAACGTCAAGCGTCTGAAGCAATCAAAACCGAAGCGGCACGATGCGGAATGCCTTATGTAGCAGACCGTTGGCTCGGAGGTACCCTAACAAATTTTCCAACTATCCGCTCAAGATTAAATCGACTCAAAGAACTCGAAGATATTCTAAACGGTGAAGAATTACATATCTACTCGAAAAAAATGCAGTCGTCGCTTCAACGTGAATACCGAAAAATGTACCGGAACCTAAACGGTATCCGAAACATGGCACGATTCCCCGAAGCTATGGTTATAGTTGACCCGAAAAAAGAAAAAAACGCCGTTAAAGAAGCACAAAAACTCGGAATAGTTACTGTCGCCCTAATCGACACCGATTCAGACCCCGACGAAGTTGACTTGGTAATACCGGGTAACGATGATTCAATCCGATCAATCGAAGTAATCATGCAACGCCTAGCCGACGCAATCGAAGACGGACGTAAAGAATCCGGATTAGAGTTCAATAAAGAAAACTAAACTTATAAACTTACAACACACGAAATTCTTACGAAAATTACTTAAAAAATCTTTTTGTGTTTTTCGTGATATTTCGTGTGTTTCGTGTTAAAAAAAAATTGTTCCAAAAAATTCAAGCGTTAATAATTTATCAATTCGCAATTTTTTATCAATGAACAAGTTAAAAATTTATACTTGCAAAGGTGATAAAGGCGAAACCTCGCTATTAGGCGGAATTCGTGTTGCAAAAAATAACGCTAGAATAGAAGTAATCGGCGAAATCGATGAACTATCAGCTTTGCTCGGTATAGTTAGATCGATTGATAATAGTCAACCGTTTTGCCGGATAATTATTCGAATACAACACGAATTGATTAATTTTATGTCAGAATTGGCTGACCCGAACAATAATTGCAACAAAATTTTACAAGAAAATATCAACCAATTAGAAACAGATATCGACGAAATAAGCAAGTCTTTACCGGCATTTACAGAATTTATTGCCGCAGGTGATAATCATCAATCGTCCTTTTTGCATCTTGCGCGTACAGTTTGTCGTAGAACAGAACGCCGATTAGTTTCTTTATGCAAAATTGAACTTGGAATTTCACCAATATTATTAGCTTATTTAAATCGATTAAGCGATTTGTTGTTTGTGTTAAGCCGCAATTACGAATTAAATTAAATACAAAATTAAATTTGAAATAATATTTCAATGAAATTTTTGCAGGTATATTAAAACCCAGACAATCACAAATATAGAGACTCATTCCTTGTGTCTCTATTGAGAGTCTAATATATTCGGCGGAATAATTTTTTTCGTAACAAATAAGTGAAATTTTTCGAAGGTTTCAAATTCATTTTTCACGAACCTTATTTTTCACCTTATTTTTCCGAACTAAAAAACCTTAGTAGCCAAAGAGACCGCCGCATACAACCTTATTACCTTATTAACAAATCATTTTCAACAATAAGGTAATAAGGTTTTGTTTTTGGCGAAATTTATTGCTGCTGATATTTTTGATGAATAGTTTTGTTTGGAAAAAATACGCGGCTGAAAATAAGGTTAGTTTTAAAATTCATAACTCCAAAAAAGTTGTAAAAAAAATTCCACTGATATATTTCCACTGATATATTTCAAATATTCAAGTTTGCGGGCATGCAACTTGTGAAAAGTTACCCCCTTGTTAAAATCGATTGACATATTATACTATGCACAAATTTCGGAATAAGTTTATTGAAATTATAAGCAATTCTGTAAGTTCAATATTACCTATTACTTGTGCTGTTAGTGTCTTTGATATTCCGATATAGAAATTAAAATTCAGCAGAAATAATACAAAATAAACATGATTTCAAAAAACGAAATTCATGAAATTAAAAAATAGAGAGAGGTTTGAATGACAAATAAAAAAGTACATTTTGACAAAACATACATGGCGAAACCCAACGAAGTACAACAAAAGTGGTATCTTGTTGATGCTACAGATAAAGTTGTTGGTCGTCTTGCAAGCGATATTGCGATGATTCTGATGGGTAAGCATCGTCCGGCGTACACACCTCATGTTGATACAGGCGAGTACGTTATCGTTACTAATGCGGACAAATCTATTTTTACCGGCAAGAAACTTGATCAAAAGAAGTACACACGATACACAGGTTATCCCGGACTTCGTTTTGAAACAGCTCGTGAACGTTTTAGTAGAAAACCGGAATTAGTATTGATCGAAGCTGTACGCCGAATGCTGCCGAAAAATAATTTGGCAAAACGAATGCTGCAAAAATTAAAAGTCTATAAAAAAGGTGAACAACATCCGCATCAGGCACAAAGTCCAGAAGTATTAGAGTTGGCTATTCCACGTAAACGCTTCGCAGCAAAATAAGATAAATAAAATAAATAAAACAAACGGCAACCCTATTAAAGCAGAGCCAAAGCTAATATTTATGTAAAATTGTTTTAGCATCGCGAAGCTTTGATGTGAAGTTTTAGAAGTTTTGATGTGAAGTTTTAATAGCAATTTTTAATGTGTATTTAATTCGTACATGAATTTCAGTAACAATTCAAAAGCCTAATCGTAGAAACACAATTTATTGAATTTCTACCCTACGGCATAATTAAACAAACAACATAAAATAGGCAACAGTTACCGAAATTTAAAGTGTGAAAAGTTAAAAATATTTTCGATAAAGATTAATTAAATGATTAAATTTGGTAATTACATTATTGACGGCAATGGTAAGAACGATTGTCTTGGTACAGGCAGACGTAAGTCGTCTGTTGCGCGAGTTCGAGTTCGAGCTGGAAACGGTAAGATAAGTATTAACCGTCGCGAGTTGGATGATTTTTTCAAAACAGCAAAACAAAAAAATGCTGTTCTTGCGCCTTTAACTCTTACAGGTAAGAAAGAATTGGTTGATGTTCTAATCCAAGTTTCAGGCGGCGGAACAACCGGACAAGCTGACGCTTGCAAACTAGGAATCGCAAGAGCTATCAAAAAGTTTGATCCTGAAGTTGAAACCACGTTACGTGAAAATCACTTGCTGACAAGAGACGCTAGAGAAGTAGAACGAAAAAAATACGGTCTCCGAAAAGCAAGACGAGGTACGCAATTCTCAAAACGATAATTTCAATATACTGTTAATTGTTAGATATTTGTTAGATATTTAGACGGAAAACTATTTACGCTGATAAAAAAACGAATCAACGTTTCAAACGAAACGTTGATTCTTTACGAGTAATTTACGAGTAATATATTTTGACGCCCGCATTAAATTATGAAATTTTAAGAAAAAACAATTTTATAAATTCTCATAATTTATTTTTGTCTCAACCGCTTGTCTTATTGCGAGTTCGACAACATCGGCAGCGGGTGAGGCGTCTATTACGGCGTAATGCGGATTTTTTTTAGCGTAATCAAGAAAACCATCACAAACGCTTTTATGATATTTTTCGCCTTTACTTTCTATTCTATCTTTCAGTCTGTTGTTCATTCGTTTTACACTTACTTCGTATGGAATATCAAGAATTATTCCTAAATCAGGTTTTATTCCAGAAGTTGCAATTTCGCCTATAAATTCTATTGCTTCAATTGATACACCGCCTGCATATCCTTGATACACAATATTAGAAATCAGAAATCGATCAGAAATCACATCCTTGCCTGACATAATCGCCGGATAAATTATTTCATTTACAAGTTGTGATCTCGACGCCATAAATAATAACATCTCCGCTACATTACAAATATGAATGTTTTCACCATAATTATCCGAGCCTTTATCTGAAACGTTTAACTTGTTTGATTTGTCTGAAATATTGTCATTCAGCATTTCGTCCTGAAATTTACCGTCGTTATTACCGTTATTATAAATTTTATTTTTAGTGATATTTTTATTGTCGAAATTTTTTATATTTCCTCCTAAAACGATCTCACGAATTTTGTTACCTAGCGTAGTTCCTCCCGGATCGCGGCATAAAACAGTATCACGTCCTTTTGACTGTAACCATTTACCAAGCCTAATTTGTTGTGTTGTTTTGCCGCATCCGTCGCAGCCGTCAATTGTTATAAACATATAACTTGCTCCTAATACACATAAAAATTCAATTGTTATCTTTTTGACCGCAGCCTCCCTTTACGGTTATCTGATAGACTGATATAATTTAACGCTTGTTTTTGACCACAAGTTGACCAAGTTGACAATACACGTTAAATAGAAACAACTTTTTTTGACAAAATAATAAATCCGCAAAAAATCATTATCGGCATTTTTGATTCAATATATTTGATTCAATTTGCAGCAACGGTTATTTGCGAAAATATTACCAACACGTTTTCGATAATAATCATTAACAAAATCAATATAACAAATATAACAATACGCTATGTCAGTGAATTTTGACTTGAATTTTGACTATTCAAAAGAGAGTCATTATTCAATTTATATGGAACAGTTTACAATCAACTAATCAACTTTACCAACAACTAACAAATTAATTTTTTTTGGAGTACAAATCAAAATGAGCAATCTGGTCAGCCCGAAGTTGCCGAATACAAAAATTAAAAAAGTCGCTATTCTTTTCTCAGGCGGTCCTGCCCCAACAGCTAACTCCGTTATCGGAAGTGCGTCGTTATGTTTTGCCCGCGCCGGTATTGAAGTTTACGGTATGAAAAACGGTTACACACATTTAGCCGAATTCAAAGACGGTGATAAACTCAAAGAAGATGAACATTATATACGTCTCGATAAACGTATTGAAGAGGGCTTGAGAACTTCACGCGGAATAATAATCGGAACTGCACGTGCGAATCCGGGTAAATTGCTTAAACATCCCGACGAGCTTAAAGACAACAAAAAAATTGAACCGCTACTCAATGTCCACAGGGCATTAAAGTCTCTTGATATTGATGCACTTATTTCTATCGGCGGAGATGATACGCTTACGACAGCAGCTAAATTTAAGTTAGTTGTCGATTCTTTACCGAAAAATGAAAAACAAATCAGCATAATTCATTTGCCTAAAACTATCGACAACGATTACAAGGGAATCGATTTTACATTCGGATATTTTACGGCAGTCGAGATGTTAGCAATTCAAACGCGCAATTTACTTGCCGATTCAGAGGCGACGGGAACAGGTTATATTTCGCAAGTAATGGGCAGAAAAGCGGCATGGCTCGCTTATGGTGCTGCTATTGCAGGTGAAGCTAGTCTTGTAATTGGTCTTGAGGATATTCACGAATCTTGGTACGGAAAAGAGCCGACTATCGACCCTGAATCAGGTAAAACGTTGACAAATGAAAAAGGTGAAATCGTACAGCGTAATATTATAAAAGTTGAAAAGCTGGTCGGACGATGTGTCGATGTAATTCAAGCACGTGAAAAAGAAGGAAAAAATTCATTTGTCGCAATTGTATCAGAGGGAATTGCTGAATTTCTGCCTTTGGCGGAAATTAAAATGTGCTGTTCCGATGACGAGTATAAATCTCTTAAACCGGATACATTCGGACATTTTCCTGTTTCGCAGCTTAAATACAGTAGTCGGCTCGGACGGCTTATTGCCGATGAGTACAAAAAACGAACAGGGCGATCGAAAAAATTAGTCGGTTTGCAATTCGGATATGAAATACGTTGTAATCAACCGACAGCTTTTGATGTGATTCTTGGAAGTCAAATCGGTGTCGGAGGATACCGTGCGATTGCGGAACTTGAAAAAAATGGAATTATGGTCTCAGTCGGAAAAACTATGGATATAACTTATCCGACTTTCGAAGAACTTATCGATATGAGTAAACTTCGCGCCTATGAAAGACCTATTCAAGTCGGCAGTGATATTCATAATCTTGCGCGATATATTGAAGCGTGGGTTTAGGAAAATTTATCGAACACTCTTTAATTTCTTTCGCCTAAAAAAAACGTTGCAAACAGCTCTAGTTATGATAAAAAATTGACAGGTAAAAGAATATCGAGTGTGAATAGGTTGTAAATAGGTTGTAATAAGTTGTAAATTACAAGTTTTGTGAATTAGTTGTGATATGAATTATCGTTACAAAAATCAACACAATTAAGATGTTGCTTTTTGAAAATTCGTAATCCAATTAATTTTTTTGACATTTAAACAATAATTGGAGAAATTCTATGCGTATTCGTTGGCGGGGGTTAGAGCTTCCTAGTAAAGTAACGTGTAATGCGGAGACACTTACAGATACTTACGGCAGTTTTGTTGCAGAACCGTTTGAACGCGGTTTTGGTCATACGGTTGGTAACAGTTTACGCCGTGTATTGTTATCGAGTCTTGAAGGCAGTGCTATTACGCGAGTCAAAATTAAAAATGCTCTTCATGAATTTACATCAATTAAAGGTGTACTCGAAGACGTAACTGAAATCACACTCAACATTAAGTCGCTGGTCGTAAAGTTATATGACGAGAAACCGAGAATATTACGTATCACAAAAAACACTGCCGGTCCAGTTACAAGTGATGATATTATCGGTGATGACACCGTTGATGTCATTGCGAAAAATCATTTCATTGCAACTTTGACTGACGATGTTATGTTCGATGTTGAAATGGTTGTCGAAAATGGTCGCGGTTATGTACCGGCATCTGAACAGTTGGCTTACATCAGAGATAGAGGCGAAGATATAGGTTTCATTCCGCTCGACGCAGCTTTTAGTCCTGTCGTAAGAGTACAATACAACGTTGATGAAACTCGTGTCGGACAAAAAACAAATTACGATAGATTGACAATGCAAATTTGGACAGACGGTTCTATTAGTCCTGAAATGGCATTAGTCGAAGGGGCAAAAATTTTCCGTAAACATCTAAATCCATTCGTGCAATATGACCGCTTGGGACAACCCGTTTTTTCAAGAGCAAAACAATCCTCATACGACGGTATCGATCCGTCGTTAGGTATGAAATTGTCGATGGCAATTCAAGAGTTAGGACTTTCCGTAAGAGCAATGAATTGTATCGAAGGTGAAGATATAAAAATTATTCGTGACCTTGTCTCTCGAACTGAAGAATCGCTGCTAGAGTTACGAAACTTTGGAGAAACTACTTTAACGGAAGTAAAAGATAAACTCGCAAAATTAGACCCGAACTTAAAATTAGGAATGAAACTTCCGTCCGTTGAGTAATGTTGAAAACGCTGATTAATACTGACATGATTAATACTGTCATGATTAATACTGTCATGATTAATATTGTCAACAGACAAATGAGAAAAGAAATTTCGCAATATAGTGAATTTCTAAAAACCTAATGTAAAAAATTTTTTGTTAGAAGGAACGCGGTTGTCTCGACCGCATATTTAGATGTTTTTTGTACAAAAAAACAGTGTAGGCGGGATGTCTGTGTTCCTTTTAATATTCGATTTTTGTTTTTTGATTCAATTACGAAATATACTGAAAATTCAAGAACGAAACGCAATCTGCATATTTGTAAAAAACTGAATTTTCAATTTGGAAAACTAATTTGATATAACAAATCAAATGATATAACAAATCAAAAAAATGAGTAATGAAAAATCCAAAAGTCCTTTTCAGCTTTATATCGGCATAGTAATTGCAATAGCAATTTTATCAACTATAACGGTTTATATTGGCGTGAAAACAGCTCGTTGGTCTAATTTTTCTGGAATAGACGAAGCAAGAAAAAAACTAAAAGAGTTACCTTTAACAATCGGTGATTGGACGGCTGAAGGCGAAAACAAGTTATCTGATGAAGACACCAAGAGTTTGCAAATTCAGGATAGTTATATTTCACGCCGATATAAAAATGCTAAAACGCAATCAATTGTTTACATTACGATTATGGTCGGCAAGACAGGAATAATTGTAGTACATTCACCAGAGATTTGCTTCGGCGGACGTGATTACAAAAAAGACGCCAAAGGTAGAATATCTGTTAATTTTCCGATTCTTGATTTCGTTAGTAAGGCAACAGATGAGAACACATTGTGGAAAGTTAAATTTATTAATAATTCTGCGAGAGGCGGTATTATTTCTTTTTACTACGGTGTGAACGCAGGAAATGGATGGGTCGCAGATGAGAACCCGCGAGGCAAGTTTATGAGTTTTCGTTACGTTTATAAAATTCAGGTACAAGCAAGCGAAAACGATCAAGATGACATCGCAAAAACATTTTTGACTGATTGTTTACCAACGATACGTAATTATATTTTACCATGTAGATAATTTGTACAACTCATATTTACGTATCGTGTTATGAATTTCGGCAATATAAAGTAATTTCGGCAATATCAAAGACGGTGATATAAAAGATTATTCATTAAAAAGTCTGTTTTACGAAATGCAAGCAGGCAGCTCAAACCGAAAATTCAAGTGAGAACAATTTAAAACTTTAGACATCAGTGTAAATCTGTTTTTAGTGAGAACGAATTATTGTGAATTTTTTACGGTTTGAGGTTTGAAATCTAAATGTTGCAAATGTTGTAATTGTATAAATGTGTGTTTGAGAATTTATTGGCATAAGCAAAATTTGTGTTTGAGGTTAATAAATTAAAGGCGCAATTCGGCATTGCAAATATGAAGATTAACTAACCTTGTAACGAGTGTATATTTTCCAAAATTAACAACAAACAACATATTTGTACGATGAGTAACAATAATGTATCTTCAATGCGGCATCCTACTGGTCTATGGGTGCTTTTTACGACGGAGATGTGGGAGCGATTCGCTTTTTATGCGATGCGGGCGATATTGGTTCTTTATTTAGCCAGTGTTTCGACAAACGAGTGGACACCCGGCTTTGGCTGGAGTGAAGCTGACGCTTACAAACTTTACGGATGGTACACCGGACTAGTGTATTTATCGCCGTTGTTGGGCGGCTGGATTGCGGATCGGTTTATTGGTCAGCGGTATTGTGTAATATTTGGTGCGATCTTGATGACGTTGGGTGAATTTTTTCTCGCAGCTACGGAATTTGTAAGGATTGGCGGCGGAATTAAGGTAACTTATGGAACAGACCCAACGGCATTGGTCGTGTTTTACATCGGGCTTGGACTGATGATTTTGGGAAATGGATTTTTCAAACCGTGTATTTCTGTGATGGTTGGTCAACTTTATGCTCAGGGAGATCGAAGGCGTGATGTAGCGTTTACGATCTTTTACATGGGAATAAATTTGGGCGCATTCTTTTCGCCGCTGATTGCGGGTACGGTTGCGGAGATTTATGGTTTTCATTTCGGATTTATTATTGCCGGTCTTGGGATGATTTGCGGATTGATTTCGTTTCTAGCATTAAACAAAAAACATTTGAAGGGGATTGGTCTTGCTCCTGTTAAACATGATTCTAGGGTTGAGATGACGCCGGAGGAAAAAGCTGCTCATGAGAAGTTAGTTTACGAGCAAACAAGACCGCTTGACAGAAAAGATTATGATCGAATTTACGTGATTATTGCGCTTTCGATTTTTGTGATTGCATTTTGGGCAGCATTTGAGCAAGCGGGTTCGTCGTTGAATATATTTGCGAAGAAAAATACTAATCGTAATATTCCTGAATCGGTAATTAATTTTTCGCCTAGTTTTGTCAAGGGATATTTTTTAGACAATGAGCAAGTTATTGAGTACAAGTCGATTATTGATCGTCTTGAGCAGTTAGAGAAGCAAGCTAATCGTGTTAAGAATGAGGGCGGGACGGCGGCAGCGGCGAGTCAGCAATTGCAGCGGGAAACGTTTATGCAAAGGGCGAAACGTTTATTTTCGTTTGCGAAGGCGGAGCAGGAAAAGGACAAATCGATTAGACAAATTTACGATGATCTTGTTATTAGATCGGACAAGTTAAAGGATCGTTTGGGTGCAGATGAGGATAAGGACATTATCAAGAGGATGAAGATAATTTTGGATGAGCGTTCAGTTGAGTTGAATAATCAACTTGGCGAAGCGGGGTATAAAGACGTTGTTGAATCGGTGAACAAGTTGAATAATTATTTATCGTTGAGGGCGTCGGGGTTGAAGGAGCAGTTGACGTCTAATGAGTACAATGATGTAGTTGAGGCTGTAGGCAAGTTACGAAAGGCGGAAGAAAATTTAGGCAAGGAATTTGTGCCGCAAACGAATATTTATACATTTCCGGCGACTTGGTATCAATCGGTTAATTCGTTTTGGATTATTGTATTTGCGCCGATATTTGCGGTAATGTGGGCGGTTCTTGCGAGATTTAGAATTGAGCCGAGTACGCCGACCAAGTTTGCGTTGGGTGCGTTATTGGTTTCTGCGAGTTTCTTTGTAATGATACCGGGGGCGATTGAGGCGAAGTCTTCGGGGGGGAATGCAGCAGCGTATTGGTTAATTCTTTGTTATTTATTAGCGACGTGGGGGGAGCTTTGTCTTTCGCCGATTGGCTTATCGATGATTACCAAGTTAGCACCGGTGAGGTATGCGTCGTTATTTATGGGCGTTTGGTTTTTTTCGAGTAGTATTGCGTATATTTTAGCGGGGCAATTAGCGAGTATATTTGGTTCAGGTGACGGTTTTAGTTTCTTTTTGGGTGAAAAATCGGGAATGGCTGATTTTTTCTTATTAATGGCAATTATTCCGATGGTATTTGGATTTATAGCGTTAATATTAGCTCCAAAACTAAAAAGAATGATGCATGAAGCAGATTAAAGAATTTTTGTAATCAATGAGTTGTAATTTTAGTTTAGTTTAGTTTACTTTACTTTACGTAATTTCGGATTACAATTTGAATTAGTTTTTATGTTGTCATAATATTTCTATCTATTAACAATAACAATTAATTTTAACAATAATTTTGATCACAAAAAAACGTACTATTCACATTAGATTTTTTAACCTCTTTTTCAGTAAATTAGTAAATAGGATAAAAAGGATAAAAAGTCGAATATAATTTTCAAAATTTCAATCAATCACCACAATCAATTAACAATCACTTTTTATGAAAGGGTAAATTATGTCAAATAAAAATGACAAAAAGAAAACCAAAGCGAAACGTCTTGGGATCAAGTCTATTCTCATTCATGGGGATAATCGGCTTGCGATTACAACATTCGGAAAAGGTAATAACGCCGAAATCGCCTTAAAAAGCGACACAAAAGGTAATGAAATCAAAGACAAATTGCCAACAAAAGTCGGAGGCGGACAAGTCCACAAAATCGCACCGGATATTGATGTGAAAGGTAGAGATTATCAAGGTAATAAACTCGATGCACTACTAAATAATCCTGCCGAACATGCCGGTGAAGATTATCTGAAACTTAAATCCCAACTCGAAAAAGAATTTTTCGGACAAGAATTTCCAAACGATAATATCCGTATTCAAATTATTCACAATATTCTCGATATTCAAAAGATTTTGGGATTGTATATCGCTGACATTATTTATTGCGTGAATAATTTGCAAGACTCACCAGAAGATATTGTTGGTTTGGCAATGAACGAGAAGACTGTCAATATCAATTTAGGTAAGATGTTACCTTATCTTGGTTTTTTCGGCAATGTTTTTCAAACGTTACCGAAAATCGCAGCGAATTTACGGGAAAATGTCGGAAAACTTAAAGAATTGGAAGAACAACTCAAATCTAAGTCAACTCCACAATTCAAGCAGGCAAATTTGCGGTTAGATATTGATAACTTGAAAAAGGAAAAAAATATTTCAAAGGACGACATCAAAAAATATGAGACATATTGTAATAATACGGAAATTGTTGATAAACACAACAAATCTGTTCTCCGATTACTTGGGGCGTGCCGTCAATGTACTGCTCATTTCAAGGGTGAAAATTCTATTTTCTTTCTGGGAAATCAGAATATCAAAGAGACATTAAAAAATAAATACAGTAAAACCGATTGGGATATTATTGAACAATCCTACACCAAACGGACAGAATCAATCAACAAAACATTTCTTAATCATTCCAAAGTAAATTTACGAATTCTTTTCGGTATTTTTGATAACGTTGAAAAGGACAAAATTATTGAAGAATATTTTCGTTTTGCAATTCTCAAAGAGGGAAAGAATCTCGGTTTGAATATGACATACTTGCGTGAAACGATACTTGACGAATACTTAAAGCAAATTAAGGAATCAAAAAAATTTGATTCTTGCCGCAGCAAAATTTACTGTATTATCGACTACATTTTGTATCGTCAGCTTCACGATACAGACGAACTGAACAATATGGTAGCGAAATTGCGGGTAACACAAGACTCTGAAGAGAAAGAAATATTGTACAAATCTTTTGCTCAAACTGCGTGGGAACAAACGCAGCGGTATATTTTGCCGTTTTATGAGAGGTTTTTGGGTAATTCATATCCTGCATTTAATTCAGGTTCATTGAATACGCAGCTTGATAAGAGATTGCAAAAAATTATAGTTTCGGATATTCCTTTCGTTCAGATTCTTGCTTTTCTTTGCAATTTTCTTGAAGGTAAAGAAATCAATGAATTGTTATCTGCTTATATTCACAAGTTTGAAAATATTCAATCGTTTATTGATACGTTGCAAGGATTGGGCGAAACAGTCAAATTTACGCCGTCTTATGAATTGTTTAATGGTAATGATAATGAATTGGCAAAAAAAATTGCGAAACAACTTCGTTTTATTATAAGTATCGGCAAGATGAAAGGAGATTTAAGCGAGGCGAAACGTCCGTTATTCAAAACGGCGATAAGAATGTTGGGTATTGAAAAACTTGATATTGAACAGGATGAAGAAAAGTTTAATACATGGCTTGAAGAAAATGTACTTACTGGCGATCCATCCAAGAAAAAAGATTGTAATCCGTTTCGTAATTTTATTGCGAAACAGGTTATTGAATCGCGGCGGTTTATTTATCTTGTCAAGTACACGAAACCGCAAACGGTACGAACATTGATGCAAAACGGGCATATTGTACGTTATGTTTTAACGCGGTTACCGGAAACGCAAATTGATAAATATTATGAACGGATCGAAAACGGTAAAGAAAAAAAATTGTCAGAAAAAATTGATGTTTTAACCAATAAACTATCATCTCTTTCGTTTCAATTGCTTGTTGACAACAAAGGTAAAATCAAAGACGCCTCAAAAAGACCGGGTAAACAAAACGTAGAACTTGAAAAACTCAAAGGACTTGTCGGTTTATATTTGACAGTTGCGTTTGTTGCGATCAAAAATCTTGTCAAGACCAATGCTCGTTATTACATTGCGTTTGCTGCTTTCGATAGAGACTTTCATTTATTCGAAGAAAAATTGAAAAATGATCCGGATTTCAAACAAAAAATCGGGAAATACGACAATTATTTTGCGATTACAGAATATTTTCTCAATAATGACGACAAGAAAAAATACATTCCGGATCCGAGTTTATCTGACGAGGAGAATAAAAAAGCGTTGTTTAAGTTTCTTGATTCGCGGGAGAATAAGCAGCATTTTACAAAAAAATGGAACGAGATTTTGCGCAACAATATTTCCGCAGCGAAAGAAATTCATGAAACAGGATTACTTTTGACATCTGCGCGTAACAATGTTGCGCATTTGAATGTGCTGACGATGTTACCGAAGTATGTCGGTGATTTCAAAAAAGGAAACAAACAACCGATGACTTCATATTTTGAACTTTATCATTATGTATTACAGAGATTGATGACCTCCCCTGATTCTTTGAATGAAATACCAAAATTACAATCTTTCGGCGAAATGTTGCAAAAATATAATGCGCCGAATAATGATTTGATGAAGTTGATGTTTGTTTCGTTTGCGTACAATTTATCGCGATACAAAAATTTAACTATTGAAGCGTTGTTTGATGAGGACAGCGAAACTGGTAAAGAATTAACGGTCAAATGGAAACAAAAAGAAGACGAAAAGAAAAAGAAAAAAAACAATTAACCAACAAACAATTTTTTCCAGTAATATACCAATTACACTTTAAAATTCATTTTTTATTTTTTTTAATATACTATTCATACTAGAAAATTTCGGCGATCAGAAGCTATTCATTAAAAAGCTTGCTTTTCGATAGGTAATCAAGCGAATCAAACCGAAAATTAAAGGGAGAACAGTTTAAAATATTGTAATATTTCACTGAGATATTATCTATTTTTTTACTGTATTCAAATTATTAAAAAATAATATACAATCATTAACTTGTCTGTGTTCTTTGACATCTTGACATGTTGAAGAATATTACACTGATAATATTAAACGGAATATAACACGGATAATTTAGAAAAGATATTTGACAATTAGGCGGTGCAAAATTTCCTGCAGCAATGGAGACATTTAACAGTAGTGATATCGGGAATTTTAAAAAACTAATTTAGGAGGAATGCGGACAATTCGCCTGTGATTTAAACGCCTGAATATGCGGTTGAGACGACTATGTTCCTTCTGAAAAATAAATTTTTTACAATAGTTTTTTAGTTCCCTATCCTATTGTTGTGGTAATTTGTTGTTTTATTAATAGAGTATAATAGCGGGACAAGTTGAGTGTTTGTGAGAAGTCAATAATTCGTTTGTTACGAACTGTTGTACCCTCACTTGACCGCATAGAGAGAGATGATATAATTCGCACTTCGTTTTTTGCAAATATTCAGAAAAAAATGGACAAAAAGCAATTAAATTTGTTAAAAAAATCCCATTTTTTTCTTGAAGTTTCATGCGTAAATACTTTATGCTTAAAAACTTTTGCAAAAGACAATTACAAAAGCCCCTCAAATCGAAGGGGTTCTGAAACAAAAAGTTTTTTTGCATGTTGCTTATAACATTAATTACAAAAGCCCCTCAAATCGAAGGGGTTCTGAAACAAAATCGCCTGTTTTAGTTGGTTAATTTTTGATTACAAAAGCCCCTCAAATCGAAGGGGTTCTGAAACCAGCCCGCTTTGTTGCATCTGGAATAGCGTTTAATTACAAAAGCCCATCAGATCGAAGGGGTTCAGAAACTCTCTTTTCAGTGGGATCCTATTCTTCTGCTGCTATTGCTAAAAAGACGGTTTTTTTTGATTCGTCAACATGCCGTAACTCGTTGGAAGCCGACAACCGAGTTGGTTCAGGTCGGCGAAGTGAAAACGGGGACTGTTTTTGAACAACAAAGATATTTGGAAAGTCCTGAAACCAAGTAGCGTTTATCTATTCGTCGTATTGAAGTTCGGCTTCAATCTGCGACACGGGATGGAGACATTGTTTTGGGAATATTTTCCAATCTTCCTGAAACCGTGTCGGCAACAGAGATCGGTGAAGCGTATCGAAAACGTTGGCGGATAGAGGCAGCCTTTCAGAAGTTGGAAGAGTTATTAGCAGGAGAAATTACGACATTAGC
>JAITKS010000354.1 GCA_031278315.1 Planctomycetaceae bacterium
TAATAGATTTCAATTTTGAAATCAGAAAGGTAATGAGGTGTAACTATGAAAACAACAAAGAATATTCAACTCGAACAAATTGTAATCAACGAAATTAATTTTTCGTGTGAAGTAACCCCCTACATTTTTACCAACTTAACAGATGTTAAAATAGGCAAGACAGGGGGGGGGGGCAAAACAGGTAGATCAAAAAATCGTCTTTGCGGCGATTCTTTTGACAATTCTGTCAAGTCTAATTCTAGTAATTTTGGTTTCACGCTTGTTGAACTTCTGGTAGTGATTGCAATAATCGGTGTTTTGATTGCGTTACTTTTACCCGCCGTTCAAGCAGCAAGAGAAGCCGCAAGAAGATCTCAATGTGCGAATAACTTAAAACAACTTGCTTTATCAGCTCACAATTTCGCAGATGTGAACAAACAAAAACTGCCAAGTCCTAAACCTATGGAATTAAAAACCGCTTGGATTAGTGCTAGTGATGAAGTTGATCCTAATATGTGGGTTGCTTTGTTTCCTTACATGGAACTAACACCTCTTTTCGATGGTTTGATGAACTATCCAACAACCGGCTCAGACCCCAAAAATCCAGGCGACATGGCAAACTTCCTTTGTCCTTCATTTACAACACGGCATAAACAAAGCTTCTGGACCCATGGTTCACCATGTAATTACCTTTGGTGTACTGGTGCAAATGAAGCCAACACTGAAAATACTTTTGCATGGGCAACTTATTACTCGTCAAATCTACGCCCCGGTTACTTCAGTTCGACTGGTGATCATTGGGAAGATGATGTGATGGGCGACTTAGTAGTACCTGATGGGACATCTAATACGTTAATGTTTTCTGAAGGTAGTGCAGGAAATCCAGGTACTAATTGTGGGATTAATGTCTTTTACTGGCAAAATAGCGGAAACTCTGGAAGGATAACTAGATTTCACACGGGGATTCGTCCACTTTCAGCTAAAACCGCATTAGATTCGGGCGGCGCACTTTATCGACATGATCATAATGACTTTCCACCGGGTTCAGGAATTACATTTAATAACGGCGGTCACCACAGATGGGGAGCGAATTCGCTTCACACTAGCGGCGTTAATGCTGCACTTGGAGATGGTTCTGTAAAATTTGTAAGTTTTTCGGTAGCTCTTGCGATATGGCTTGCGGCAGGAACAATTGATTCCGGCGAAGCGACTCAGTTGCCGTAAAAAAGTTGTTTGGTAATTATTCCGTTGAGTGAATATTTGTACACAAAAAATCGCCCTGTAGGGACAATCAGCAATAGTGTAGGACAATTGTCTTACGTATGGTTTTATCTTTGAAAGCAAGGTCTGAAAAGACGCAAGCTTAAAGATCATACATAATCTTATTGCTGTCGTCCTTACAGGGCTTTGGTGTTTTATATTTGTTCCGTAGAACATTGACCTACACTAATGCTGATTGCCCTTGCAGGGTAAATTCATAGACAATTTTTTGACTCAAAAACAAGTTGTATTTACTAAAAATTATTGCAACGTTTATTGACAATATTTTAAATTACAAAAAATAAAAAAAGAATTTTAAAGTGTAATTGGTATATTAATAACTTAGTGATTTGAACTTAATGATCAGTAATAACTCCGCATGCGAACTAACCGCTGCTGCTAACCGCTATACACTAACCGTTACTTAGTAGCATTTGCAAATTGTTCCTCCGCCTACAATTGTTTCTCCGTCATAAATTACTAGAGCTTGTCCGATAGCTGCACTTTTTTGTTTTGAATCGAATTTTACACGTAATTTATTATCTTCGATTTGCTCTACAGTTCCGCTTATTTCGTTTTGTCTGTATCTAATTTTTGCTTTTATTTTCGACGGCGTTTCAATTCGTTCACACGAAATTAAATTTATATCAGCAGCTTCAACATATTCTGAATATAAATCACAGTCATCTCCTAATATTACAGAATTGTCTTTAGCATTTTTTGCACAAACGTAATATGGAGCAGCTCCGGCAATTCCGAGTCCTTTTCTTTGTCCGATAGTGTAACGGATAATTCCTCGATGACGTCCTAATTTTTTTCCGTTTTTATCGATAAAATCTCCGCATTCTGATTCTTTACCAATGTAACGTTCAATAAAAGAAGCATAATCACCATCAGGTACAAAACAAATATCTTGACTATCATTCTTGTCTGCTGTAACTAAATTATATTTTTGCGCAATATCACGAACTTCCGATTTATTCAATTCACCAATAGGAAAAAAAGTACGCGAAAGTTGAAATTGAGTCATCATGTATAATACGTAACTCTGATCTTTAGATACATCTAAACCCTTTTTAAGCAAATAACGTCCGGTTGCGGGATCGTATTCTATTCTTGCATAATGTCCGGTTGCGATAAAATCAAAACCTAGATCAATACCCCTTTGAAAAAATTTATCAAATTTCATAAAACGATTACAGTCTATACACGGATTCGGCGTACTGCCTTCGCAATATATACGGACAAAACGTTCAATAATATTTGTACGAAAATCATCTGTAAAATTGAAAACATTAAACGGCATCTCCAGACTATATGCTACACTTCTTGCGTCTTCAATATCTGCAAGAGAACAACACGATTTTCGATATTTGAGATTACATTTGCCGATATGATTATTCGTTATTAAATTTTCATCAACCAATTTCATAGTTGCACCTCGACAATTGTAACCTTGATTTCGCAGAATAATTGCTGCTACTGAACTATCAACACCGCCGCTCATCGCAACTAAAACATTACCAGACATAATAAATTCGCTTTGTTATTTTGTAATACATTAACATTAATGAAATAATTTATTGCTCTCGGAAACGCAATCGTCCCGACCGCATCTTTAATCTTTAATCTTAAACTTTAAATTTTAAATATTAGACATTTTTCGTTACAATTAATAATCGGTTACAAATTCTCCTGCAATAGTTTGACCGCAGTAATTACAGCATTGATCTTCGTTGATTAGATATTCTGTTACATTAAATCTGTTTCTTGAAATTATGTTTTGTTTGCATTGCGGACAAAACGTAGCTTGTCCGATTGGATCATCAATATTTCCTGTGTAAACATATTTTAATCCTTTCGATGATGCAATATCTCTTGATCGAAATAGCGTACTTGAAGGCGTTGGCGGAATTGACTGCATTCTATCGGCGGGTCGAAATGCTGAAAAATGTAGAGGTATTTCTGAACCAAGATTTGAAAAAATCCATTCTGATAATTTTTCGATTTCGTCTTCCGAATCATTGAGACCTGGTATCAATAATGTTGTTATTTCCAGCCAAGTTCTGTAAATCGAATTATTGTTACAATTAAATTTAATTTGATTTTTATTTTTTTCAGCAAGATAACATAAAGTTTCTTTGACCGGTTCGACAGCTGCTGAACAATATTCACGATAGAATTTATCTGAAAACGATTTTAAGTCAACATTTGCGGCGTCAATATGATCAAAGAATTTTTGTCTTACTTCAGGTGAAATGTAACCATTCGTTACGGCAATTGTAAATAGACCGGCTTGATGTGCAATAATTGCAATTTCAATAGCATATTCTAGCCAAATTATTGGTTCGTTATAAGTAAATGCAATACTTTGACAACCATTGCGTAAAGCAGTATCAACAATTGCCGAAGGCGGCATTTCGATAAGTGTAGAATCATCGACCGAATGTGCAATAGAAAAATTTTGGCAAAATTTACAATCTAAATTGCATCCGATAGAACCCAGCGATAACGTTTTAGAATTAGGATAAAAATGATAAAGCGGTTTTTTCTCTATCGGATCAACAGCAAGACCTGTATTTTTTCCATGAGCAATAGAAAAAATTCTTGACACATTTTCGGTATCAAGTTTCATATTTCGGCGTACTCCGCAAAAACCAGATTTACCGAGCGGAATAAAACAATGTCGAGGACAATTTGTACAATTCATAATAAGATAAAATTTATGATAATATTTGTAACTATTCCGTCGAAAATTTTATTGGAATATTTTTTGCAATAAATTTTAAATTTCAAATTAAAAATTCTGCGCTGAATTTTCTGCGTTAAATTTTCAGCACTGAATTTTCTGTGTTAAAAATTCTGCGTTGAATTTTCTGCGTTAAATTTTAGCGGCGAACTCTCAAAAGCAACACAGTATATAAAGGAAAAAAACTACTGAATAGTTACTAATATTTACAGATAAACTACTATAAATTTCATTTGTAGATAGGCGTGACAGGAATAGTTTTTTTGGCAGCGGTTCCGATGTTTGGTTGTGATTGTATAATTGTATCTAAATTTTGAACATTACCTTTTTCTGTTCGTGTATTTGCTAAATTGTTTATGATAATTGAATTTTTATACAAATTTTCATAATATGCGGCAACGACGATTTTTTGTTTTTTACTGTATAAATCTTCAATTAATTCTGGTTTTACGTCTTCTAATTTTACATTTGTTGCTGGTTCTTTTCCGGTACAAAAAAGAATCATAAGATTATCATTTACACTTATGATTTGCGATAATTCACCGATCTGCAATTTAAAAGCGGTTTCTTCTAGTATCGGACTTCCTGAGTGTTTATGAATTAATGGAATCACGCCTCCTGATAAACGTAAAGTTGGGTCTGACGAATATTTTTCTGCGAGTTCGCTAAAATATTTTTCATTCGGATTCATTTTTGCCATATTCCAAACTTCCATTGCGCGGCGTTGGTCGCTGTACTCAAACGTGATAGCGCGGCAACGTATTTTATCACCGAAATTTGATTCGTATGATTTCTGTAAATCTGATTCTGTTATTTCGATATCATTTTTTGCTAACCGTTTTAATGCAAGAATTGGAAAAACCGTATTTGTCCGATAAACTTGAGCATTCATTCCGCTTTCTTCTGTTGCTAATTTCATCCATAGTTCTACATCCGGCTGACCGTCTTTTTTTAACGGCAGATTTTTAATTGCCATTTCACGCAGTTCTAAATTTATATCTTGATCATTAATTACAATATTCTGTCTGCGGCATTCTTGTATGATAATCAAACGATTGATCATATCGTTCAGTACTTCTTTTCCGTAGCGTTTAACACAAACATTTGCAAGATTCTCAATTGTAATTGGATAATCATTGACTATAGCAGCGATACCCGGTTTCTGTGATGCTTTTATTGCGTCGCCGAAAACTTTTTCGATTTTTGCATTTTTCAGCAATTGCTCGAAAAATTTCTCGGAAGCTTTTCTTGTTTTTTCGTCTAGTATTTTTGTTTTCAATCGTTCCTGAACTTGTTCCATGTTGACATTTTGACTCGGTAAATGTCTTTCGCAGCGAAAAATTATAAAAGTTTCCGCCCATTCAACGATAGGTGAAATTTGTCCTTCTTTAAGAGAAAAAACGATATCTTCGATTACTTTATCTGTAGTGTAACGTCTGATTGGATGGATCAAACCGCCGTACGGTTGACTCGCCGGATCGATAGAATAATTTTTTGCGGCATTAGAAAAAGAATCAGGATTAGCTGAAACTTCCGCATGAATTCGTTGTGCGTCGCGTTGTGATCTCAACACGATTTGGCGGACTTGTACACTTACACCGTATTTTGATTCGTAAGCACGTTGTAATTCTTCTTTAGTAACTTGACTATTACCTGCAAGTTTCGAGATGCCTAAAATTGGACAAATAATATCTTGCATATATTGTTCGGCGGTGATACCGCGTTCTTTTTCGATAAGTTCGAGCCAATCTTCGGTACTAAAATTGAAAGCTCTTGCCATCCGTAAAATTTCAGCGTTAATATCGGCTTGTGTGATAACAATATTTCGGCGCCGGCATTCTATTTCGACTAATGTTCGTTTGATTAAATCTTTCAATATAGTATCACCGAACATACGTAATGATTCGTTGGTAACATCTTTTTTCGTTATTTGTTCGTTGTTGACTATTGCCATTATTTCGGGCAATTCTGTTTTCGTTATAGAAATAGACGGAACAGAATTAACAGCATTGGTATTATTACCCGAATTAATTTGACGTGATGTACTCGCCGTTTTAGACTGAACTGAATTATGTGAACTGAAATTTGTCTGTGAAAAATTTTCAGAATTACCGACAAATGTAAAGCCGAAAAACGCACCGGCTAAAAATAATATACTAAATCTTTTCATCTTTATTTATTTTTTTAATTCGTTGACACTTGTACGATTCGTAATATGAATCCGTTATTAAAAAGCGGGAACTCCAAAAATTTTTTTCCGTCAGACTTCGTTGAAATTCACGCCTGTGAGTTGATAAGTGTTGATATATTGTTACAAAAATTATATCTTGTTGTTTATATTTTGTTGTAAGAAAAACCAAAACACTAGTGCGAATAATATAAATTCAAAAAACTATGTCAATATCAATTTGTCAATATTTCGTAACGATACTCCTATAAGAATAGTTTTAAATTATTACACTGAGATATTACTAAATCTTAAATCTTCAGTAGAATCTTTGTAGTTATTTGGTGATATGATAATCTCTAATCGTTTCCGAATTTTTTTTATTAACCACAGAGAATACAAAAAACACAGAGAAAAAAATTTTGTAATATTTCAAATTCATTTTTCACCAACTTCTATTCTCAACAATAAGATAATGAGAGAATTTCATTTGTTTATTTCGTGTTTGTTATCTTAATTCTGCTCATAAAATATAAATTTAGGAATTTTTATTTTATACTGTTTTTTTCCAACAGTATTCGTTGATATGGTTCGACTGCCTCGGCAACTTCGATAGAATGTGTCGCCAAAATATATTGATTATTGGGAGCATTTTTTACAAGATCACGTACTAATGTTTGTTGCCAATCTCGATTGAGATGTAACTCCGGCTCATCAATTAAAATAATTTTTGACTTCACACGAGTCGAATACCAAATAAGAAAAAAAGTCGAAATAATTTCTTTTTGTCCAGAACTTAATCCGTCAAAAGAAAAAATATCTTTACTTTTTTGATGTTCTAACAAAATATCTATTGTATTGTTTGTGTGAGGTACAAGTTTTTTTATCTTAACTCCAGCATATTGATTAAGAAAATCATTCAAATTTTTTAAAACTTCATGCGATTCTTGTTTGTCAATTTGATCAAGTAACGGATTATCCAGCATGAAAGACCGTAAAATCTCAATCTTAAACAAACTGATTGGCGTCTCATACATTCTATTACGAAAAATAGGTTCATACGATTTATGTACCAACATCCCTAACTCTGGAGAACTCTCTTGTATTTTGCGATAACTGTTAAAAAATAAGAAATGTTCCATTGAAAGTTGATTGGAAGTTTGTCCTAAAATTGTCTCAATATTTTTATTAAAATTATGTAATGATTCTTTATTAGTGTTGTTTTTTTTGATCGTTTTAGGACTAGATTTTCCTGTTATTTTGAAATAATTATCGTCTTTCGGATCAAAAGTTAGCGATCTCGAAAATTGCAAATCTTCTTCTCGAAAATTTCCAGAAATGGAAAATCCTTTTTTGAATAAATCCGAACCATGCCGTCTATCAAACTTTATAAGTTCATTGTGATGACATGTTATTGTAATTGCTAACAACGCACAACATTCCAAAATAGATGTTTTACCGAGACCATTTTGACTGCCAATAACAGTTACATCGGGAGAGTCTTCAAATTGCGGTTGCGCAAAATCAATTTCAAGACAATCTATACCTTTGTAATTCTCAATTTTAATATGTTCAAGCCTCAATAACGATGAGATCGTTCTCATATTTTTAGACATAATTCTCCTTGTAAATTTGGACAAATAATTTTTTTATACAATTATTGTTATAACTTTTTTTCCTAATCCCCAATCCCTTTGAAGGTATTTTTATTTTTTGTTATTTTTTCTTTTTTGCAATATCTCTGTGGAATATTTATTTTCAAATTTTTTTGGATTATGAATTTGAAAACCAACCTCAAATTGTTAAAAATATTCCGTTGATATACCGCATAATTTTATAATTTTACGGTAAATTTTCATGTCCTATATTTTAATAATGTTTTTTATTTCGTTTTATTTTTTATTTCGTTTTATACTGTGTTAATTCTTTGTTGGGCAATTTTGACAAAATCAGAATTTTGTTCAATACCGATAAAATTTCGTTCTAATCGTTTACAAACAACAGGAACAGTTCCGACACCGGCAAAAGGATCAAGAACAAGATCACCTTCGTTGGAACTTGCTTTAACAAGACGTTCCATTAAACATTCCGGTTTTTGAATTGTGTTTAACGCTTTTCGATTAACCAATTCTTTGGATTTGTAAGTCAATTGTTTTATATCACCCCATACATCACCCGGATTTTTACCTTGATTATTAAATTTTGTTTTACCATATTGACCATGCTTAACCGACGGCACTCGCTCACAACGTAAACGATGTTCCAACTCAACGAGTTGCGAAACCCGAATATCATCAAGATTATATGTTTTCGGTTTATCGCCCTTAATGAAATAACAAATAATATCATAATTATTCGTATAATTTCGTCGTCCTTGTGCTAATCGGCTCGGCTGATACCAAACAATTTTGGATTGCAATTTAAGAAACGGACGATAGTTAATAAAGTCAATACAATCCGGTTTGCCAAAAAGATATAATGCACCGCCGACTCTCAATTTTTCCGAAAAGATTTTTATAAGATTAAGATTAAACTCTTGAATACCGCCAACCTTGTCCCAATTGTTATCGGTGACTCCATAAGGTCCATCACATATTATCAAATCAATACTATTATCCTTGAGACAAGGTAAAATCTCAAATGTATCAGCATTGTATAATTGATTAGGCCGATATGTATTTATTGTTTTAAGTTGATTTGTCATTCTTATAAACTTCGTTTTTTATTTTATTTGTCTAAATTTAACAAAGTCTGCGGTGTTGTTTTTTTGTTTGATTGCGATGAACGGTTTGCGATTGGTAATTTGTACTTCTTCGCAACATCCGACCAAAAATGTGACTCCTGATTTTGATGATTGCCCAAAAACCAATTAACATGATTTTCAAGATACGCCGCCCGTAACTGCGGATCATTAAGATCACCCGGAACTCGTTCCATTCTAGGATCAATACTGTCAAAACCGGTAAACGTGTTTTTTAATCGTTGATTTATTATCGCAACATACTGCGGATTAATTTCAATTCCTGTACAATGCCGCCCCGTTTGTTGACAAACTCTTGGTGTTGTTCCGCTGCCTGCAAAGGGGTCTAAAACATTTCCATTATAATCAGATGACGCTAAAATCATTCGTTCAATTAATCCTTCCGGTTTTTGAGTAGGATGTTGTTGTCTATTTTCGTTACAATAATGTACGTGTGAAAATTCCCACACATCGCCCGGATTAGCACCGCGCATATTGTTAATCGAACGATAATATTTTTGCGGAACTCGTACCGAATCTAAATTAAAATAATAATTATTAGGCGATTTCGTAAACATCAATATATCATCGTGACGCGGTGAAAAACCTTTCGTTTTGCCGATTCCTTGCGTGTAATGCCAACAAATCCAATTGACAAAATTCATTTTTAATTCTTGTTCGAGTATTTGATAAACATAAGAAATCATACGGAAACCAACAAAGATATAAATTGTACCGCTCTGCCGCAATACTCGTTTAGATTCTGTTATCCATTGCCGTGTAAATTCCAGATAATCGGTGAAACTCTGACAATCAGACAAATTTCCGTATCCTTTACCCAAATTATAAGGCGGGTCAGCAATGATTAAGTCAACTGAATCATCTGATATTTTTTTCATCTCCAAAAGAGAATCGCCGCAAATAATCTCTATTCTACTCATCAAATTTTATCCACTTATTTTGTTTTGCAAGTTTAATCCAATCGTCCAGTGTACGTTTACTAGACGCTAAATATTTTTTATCAAGTAATTGGCAAAATGCCCAAACATTACGGTATGAAATCGTTACATAATGAATGTCTTTAACCTGAATTTGTCCAGTCCCAAGTGCTGGATTGTAACTAATATCGCTCAAAGACAGATATTTCAAATCATAAGCCTTATAACCGACGACTTCCATGATACCATCCATCAATTGTGTATTTTTATTTCTGCAACAATAAACGCGATGTTTCAATGAAAGAATAATAAATAAATAATCAGGGTCTTCAAGATAAGCTGTTCGGATTCGTGCGTATGATGTGATATTAGGCGATTTTCCACTATGCGGAATGTCTTCGGCAGTAGCTTTCACATCAACTTCTGCCGTGATTCCTAATTCGTGTTTTCGTTTCTTTTTGAATTGTAAAATGACATCAGATTTATCAAGACGCTTTCGAGCTTCAACATTAATTAACAAATATTTGTTGTTCGAATCCTCAAGTACTTGCGTAAAAGTTTCCACTGCCCACGCTTCAACAAAAGGACCAGCAATTTTGTTAATGTTTTCCATTGGTAAACCTAATTTTAAATTCGTGTTGATAACAATTTTATTTGTTTGGTAATCTATAGCATTTTGGATAATATTCTCAATTGCGTTTATAACATAATCCGAACACTCCCGATATTCACCGCTCTCAACTGGAATTTTGAAATTCATCTCTTCATAAGTTGGCATATTTTTTCTTTTGTAAAATTTTATAACTACACAACAACACAATATCACACTAAAATCAAATTCTCAATTTGAGTCTGACAACTGTTTCACGTAAAATCCAAAGACAATTACTTATCCTTGTTTCCTTTTTTAATTTCATTAACTAATTTTTCGATTACTGTATCAACTTCGATTTCACCCAATTCGCCGTCTTTTCGATTTATTAGCGCAACGGTATTTAACTCTGATTAATATATCAGTTGAATAATTGTTTTTCAATTTTTTGTAATTTTTAAACACGAAATACACGAAAAAGAGTTAACTATCAAGAAGTCCCGCTAGGGACGACACTTTATTGAGATATGAGAATGGATAAAATCTGAAATAACCGTGTCGTCCCTGCGGGACTTCTTGATAGTTAACTTATGCCGTAACGTAGAGACACAAGGCATTGTGTCTCTACATAGCAATCTCTTTTTTTGTAACGAAAAAGATAACCAGTCCCGCAAAAAAATAAATTATTCCACTGATATATTACAACGAATTTAATTTATTTCATCTGATTATCATGATCAATCGGCGGTCACGGTATGCGCAAATCTCAATTTTTGAACAATTTTGGCGTTTCTTACTTTCTTGTCGGTTTTTTTAAAAATTGGGTGTTGCGGTTACAACTGGATTATGGTTGGTTCTTGTTTCGTCTAGGTTTTCGTCGCCCAAAAGATACGCAGC
>JAITKS010000367.1 GCA_031278315.1 Planctomycetaceae bacterium
CAATGCCGGTCGATTTATTAAAAGCGCATCAGAAATTAGACAAAGCCGTTGAAAAAGCTTATGGCAAAACGTTTGAAAATGACAGTCAACGTGTTGCTCATTTATTCGAGTTATACCAAAAATTAACAGGCGAATTATTTAACGTTACAAAAAAAAGAAAAAAAGTTGGTGAATCAAATCGAAAATCCAAATCAGAGTAGTTTAAAATACTACTTTTGAGATCAATAAACCCATTTGATATACTGTTACAGAAATAATAATAGCAATAGCTGTATTATAAATTGCTGCGGCAAGCATATATTTTATATGTCCAGTTTCTCTCCAAATAACAGCACACGTTGCTACACACGGTGCGTAGATCATCACAAAAAGTATAAAAACAAACGCCTTCAACGACGTCCAACCAGATTCTAATCGTAATCTAATTGCTAGACGCTTGCTTAGATTATCAAGCTCATCAGAGTCAATTTGTTCTTCCTCTATTTCACTTTTAATTTCTTCATTCTTAATTTCTTCATTTTTATTTTCGTTACGAATATTATTATTTAGTATATTTTTTTCTGTATTTTCAGATTTATCATTTTCGTTGTCATCTGCTTTTATTCCGTACATTGTCGCCAAGGAGCTAACAACAACTTCCTTTGCGATAAATCCTCCGATCAAAGCTACATTGTCTCTCCAATCGAAACCTACATATTTTGAAAGCGGTTCAATTACATGTCCAATTCTTGCGGCGTATGAATTCGCTAGTTGTTCAGAGGCGGAAACATTTACATTTGCCGGTCGCGGATAATACATTAGTACCCAAAGAAAAACATTTACTGCTAAAATAATCGTTCCTGCTTTCTTCATAAACCACCAACTCTGCACTCCTGCCGATAAAAACATATCATAAAAATTCGGCGGTTGATAAGACGGTAACTCAATAATTAAAGGCGATGCTTTGCCTCTTACAAAAATCTTGCCGATTATTAACGACGACACTAATGCAATAGCCCATGAAATAAAAATAATCGCTGCCATCATTAACTCTTTGTGAGTAATAAAGAATGCCGACAATAATAACGCATAAACAGGTATTTTCGCCCCGCAATTCATCAATGGAATGATCATAATAGTCAATATTCGTTCTCGTTGTTCACGCATTGTTCTTGTTGCCATCACTGCCGGAATAGCACAACCGCCTATTATTCCTCCTCCCAAAATTAACGGCAAAACACTTTGTCCGTGTATTCCGAAAAATCGCATGATTCTATCCATCACGACGACTACTCGCGCGATATATCCGCTTTGCTCCAAAAATGCCATAAACAAAAAAATGAAAAATATCGTAGGTATAAATTTAAGTACTTCACCAACTCCGGCAATTATTCCGTCATAAATTAATGATCTTAAATCACCTTCAGGAAGTCTCAAACAATAATCTAGTCCCATAGGTATCCAATATGAAAATATAGAATCAACAGCACTAACAGGCGTTGTCAACTGAAAACAAAATATTTCCGAGAACCATGGAAACCACTCCCAGCCGTCCGCAACATTAAACGCTAACTTGAATATTCCAAACATCACTAAAGCAACACAAACTAACCCCAATAACGGATGACATAAAATTCTATCTAATAAATCGGAATTGCGTTTGGGTTTCATCACACGAAGAACGACCTGCCGCTCAATTTCTTCAGCCCGCTCATTCCGTCGAGCCGCAATCGTTTTACGCGGAGAATCGTTATAGCTACTTACGTACTCCGTTATTTTTTGCGTACACGATTCTAAAAGCGTTTCCCAATCTTTATCGTGTGTGTGATGCTGAACGATACGTCTTGCTTCACGATCATTTTCCAACAACTTTATTGCGAGCCAACGGCTTGGAAAATCTTGAACAAGCGGAGTCTTTTGCGAAAGTACCATATCAAACTCAACGATAAGAGACTCTAACTTACCATAATCGATTTTCCAAATAGGCGGTGTCTCATGGGCATGATGTTTGGAGATTTCATTGATTGTTTCTCGTAATTTATCGAGTCCGAAATTGTAATCTTTATATCTGTAAGTTTCTATTTTGTTGTGATGACAATGTTGAACCGATTGTGCGTGAGTATCCGGTTCGTCAGAATGTTCCTGTTGTTGGTCAGAATGTTCATGTTGTTCGATTGTTTTTAATTGTGTGTGATTGTTGTTATGTTTGTAGATTTCATGTTGTCCGAAGTAGCTATGTCGGGCGATAGTTGGAATGACAGGAACACCAAGTTCTTGTTCTAATTCAGCTATATTGATTTCGATTCCGCGTCTTTGGGCAACATCCATCATGTTCAAACATACTACTAACGGAATTTGAAGTTCAAGAAGTTGAAAAACGAAATATAGATGACGGCGTAAATTTGATGCGTCAACGACGATGACGACAACTTCGGGGCGTTCAAGTAATAAGAAATCGCGGGTTACGCGTTCTTCTTGAGAGTATGAAGTCAAGCTGTATGTACCGGGCAGGTCAACAACTTCGATACGGCGTTTACCATCGTGATAATGACCAGACTTTTTCGTAACAGTAACTCCCGGATAGTTGGCAATAGTCTGATGCAAACCGGTAAGATAATTAAATACCGTTGACTTGCCCGAATTAGGTTGACCAACAAGAGCAACAAGAATTTCGTTATGTTCGTTCACTTTTATAATTTTTCGTTTATAGGTTAATTGGTCGAGTTCGAGCGAAATTAGCTAAACTCGAATTCAATCGAAATTAGCGCACCGGATGACAAAATTTGGCGTATTTTTACAATGTTTTTTGTTTCTACAAAAATTAAATTTCCGTCACCGTGAGTATAACGATTATTAAAAGTTAATTTATTAGAAACTCCCATAGAATAGTTACATTATTTTTCAACAAGAATAGTTTGAGCGATTTCGGGACCAATTGCGATTCTTGTTTCTCCGATTGCGATCAGTATAGGTTTACGGCTGGCGAGTCCGCCTTGAAGTAATTTAAATCTTGTCCCGATGAACATTCCCATACCCATTAGTCTTCCTTGCAATTCGGCATCTGCGGTCATGTCAACGATAGTACCGCTTTCGCCTTGTAAACAAGTACTAAGATAATTAACTTTTTCAGATCGGAACGCCGTTTCATGCGTAGTCATATTTTTCTTTACTGATTCAGACATGATAATTTTCTACAAACACTTTTAAGATTTCGTTTGAATAATTTGAATAAACAGAGTAACTCTAATTGTATTTAATTTTGATGTTGCTGAAACAACGAATTCTGAAAGTATTATTTGATTTGTTGTTAAATTTACAGTATTAAAGTTTTGTAAAATTTCAATTTAATTTTGGTAACGATTTATAATTATGCTCTATCCTACTAATGTGTAATTAGACAAAACGTAATATTTCAGTGGAATATTTTAAACTGCCCGCACGTTAATTTTCGGTTTGAGTTTTTTGCTTACTTATCGGAAAGCAGGTTTTTTAATGAATAGCACTTGTATCGCAGAATTTCATAGTACGATTTCATAGTACGATACGTATAGAAACTCAATTGATAAGTTTGCAGCTTTGTGGAATAATTTTGTGTTGGTCAGTTCAAACAACGGCTTTATAATATAAACATCTTCCTAAAACTGTCAAGTCTCCCCTTAGACAAACTTTGATGAATTGTAATATATAGCGGAATATTATGTTTTTAGAAATTTCCATAAAATTTACCAAATAGATTTCGATAAGATAATAAAGTTGATATGTTTGTTGTCTATCGGCAATGAGGCTGTTTTGTTAAGAGGTTGTTTTGTTAAGAAAATTAGGTTGAAAATAAAGTTAGTTAAGAACTTGAAACCTTTGAGAGATTCCACTGAAATATTACCAACTATTTAATTACGTAAAATTACACAAGATCACTTGTTGAATTGCGCCTATCAACAACTCACGAAAACGAATTTCATTCCGCTAAAATATTGACATGATTATTTCGACTTTCTTTTTTTTGTAACGTTAAATAATTCGCCTGTTAATTTTTGGTACAACTCGAATAAATGAGCAACACGTTGACTGTCATTTTCAAACGTTTTGCCATAAGCTTTTTCAACGGCTTTGTCTAATTTCTGATGCGCTTTTAATAAATCGACCGGCATTG
>JAITKS010000423.1 GCA_031278315.1 Planctomycetaceae bacterium
TCTTTACTGACCCCTCCCGTCCACTCATGCCCAGAGAACGTGCTGAACGACCAGCAAATAAACATTCCCCAACGCAAATCTTTGAGTTCTTGCACCCGCTTTTCCGAAACAACAGGAGCTGTTGCAGGTTTTGGCTCTTGCGCAATTGCCGCCGACATTGTTATCATGCAGGCTAAAATAATACTTGTTAAAATCTTTTTCATTTGATTAGTTAATTGTTAATTGTTTAATTCTTCCATTTTACAAGCGATTTCTTTTCCTGCAAAAGCAATTGATAAAAGAATCACTTTACTCGTTTTAGTTAAATAGGCTTCATAATATTTGCGGTCATGGATTTGTTTAGCCGCCTCGTTTAATAATTTGTCAAGAGATTTCTCGGCACTGTATTTGATTTCAATAATAACCGTCATGTCAGACAATTTCCAAACCGCATCAAGACGACCTATATTGGCCGGAATTTCATTTTGAACCTGAAATCCTAAAAAATTCAACCAAACAAGCAACAACGAATGATAATACTTTTCCGTTTCAATATGTAACTGATAAGGCACTCGCGCAATCATGGTTTTTAAATTCCGTTGCAATCCTTCAGAATCACCCGTTCTAATTTGGTGACGCATACTATCGTGTAAATGAATCATCTCTTCCATAGGTACTTCAGCGTATGACTTAAATAATTGGTCAACAAAGGCTTGGCGAACCTCAAGATTAGGCGGTTTAAGACAATAAATTTCTTCATTATGTTTACGTTTAATGGTCTTAATTGTCAAATAGCCGGTTTGAAATAACAACGGAAGAGTTTCAAGACGTTCAGGATCATAACTACTGAAAACAGAACTCCTTGTTTGAACAGGTTGCAAAAATGATTCAACATTTTGACGTTTCTTGAGTAACTCAATGAGAAAAGTTGGCGTGCCGGTTTCAAACCAATAATTCTCAAATTTATTCTCACTGAAAAATAACAACGTACTAAACGGATTATAAACCGAAATCTTTCCATCCCACGAATAACCGTTATACCATCTGCGAATATCTTTCAATAATTTCTCACGGCTTATCGACATTTTTTTAGCTGCAACGTCCAAATGCTCCGAAAAATTACTTTCTAATTCCTCTTGCGTAATTCCGCAAAGAGTAGAATATTCATCCGACAAAGTAATATCTTTCACATTATTCAACGCCGAAAAAATCGACAAACCGGAAAATTTTGAAATTCCCGTCAAAAAAATAAATTTGATATGCGCATCAGAACCTTTTAACACTTTGTAAATGTCGTGAAGTGATTCCTGCATCGCCTTGATTGCTTCACTCGACTTGCCCATCACATCCAATATCGGAACATCGTATTCGTCAATTAAGATAACAACCTTTTCACCGGTTTTCCGATGTAGTTCCTCAATTAGTTCGCCCAAACAATCAGCAGCACATCTCGACAAAAGAGTCATATCATTATTCTTTGCCATAATTTGTAACCGTATGAATAGATTCTGTTCCAACTCCTCCGGTGTTTTATGACTTATCAATGTCCAATCTATTCTAATAATAGGATGATGCTTATTCCAATCCCATTTATCATAGATATAAAGTCCTTTAAATAATTCTTTACGTCCGCTAAACAACGCATCAAGCGTGCTAATTGTCAAAGACTTCCCAAAACGGCGCGGACGTGAAAGAAAATATACTTTCCAAGTCGAAGCAATCCGGTAAATAGACTCTGTTTTATCAACATACAAGTAATTCTCCGTACGAATTTCCTCAAAGGTTTGGATTCCGATAGGTAATTTTTTCATATCTATATTTTTTATTGATTTTATTTTAATGGAATTTCTAATAATTCATTTTGTCCGCGAATTAATCAAATGATACACGAGAAGAAGTTTATGTCAATTCGTAAAATTTCTAAAATGTCGCGGATCAAAGGAATCACTTTTTCAGCCACTTATCCATAAAAGGCAAAATTGGCGTAACGTATGGCAAGTGTCCGCCGGGTAGGAATAAAATCTCCACACGTTCCGGCGTTTTCAAGTACATATCGTAATAATGACGCACTTTACCAAATTCAAAGGCGACATGTTCACTTTTTGCCACACCGTCGTTGTGTCCGCGTTCAACCATGAAAGGTCGCGGCGCAATTAAACGCACCATGTCGTTATGGTCAAATGTATTCGCCAAATCAAAATCAAAAATCTCATATTGCCCACCGAACATATAACCATTCGGCAACGTCGTTCCTGCAACTCTATCGTTCCAAGAATTAAAGTTTGCCGAACAAACAACCGCCTTGTATTCGGGAATCAGCAGCGGAACAAACATTGCCGTCGTTTCTCCGTAAGAACAACCGTAAAAACCGATCTTGTCCGATTCGACAAAAGGTAACGTTTGGCGAAATTACATTTTTAATCTCAATAATTACGTCCAAGTTGATAGGCTTGTCGATAAATAAATTCCCGATACGGCGATTGAACACTTTTATATTGTCCCCAATTTCGACTCACAATAGGGAACTTCTAAAAACGCGAATTTTTACGTAGCAGTTTAGGTTCGTGGTTTTTTCCGTCATTTTTTTGAGTCGAGCGGGTA
>JAITKS010000458.1 GCA_031278315.1 Planctomycetaceae bacterium
AAATTAATAGCGTGAGTTTGTATTCTTTACAGTTATAAGGGACGAAATATTACTTTTTTTTGAATTTTTGTCAACAGTAACTATTCCACATCACGCAACCAAATTTTTTATTAATCACAGATTTTTTTTATTAACCACAAAGAATACAAAGAAAGAAAATTTTGTGATTTTAGATTTTTTGTTTATTACGTTTTCAGTAATTGTTCACGAAATGTTTAAATTTTTAAACACGAAACACACGAAAAGGAGTTAACTATCAAGAAGTCCCGCTAGGGACGACACTTTATTAACCGTATGCTTTAGATTACGGAACACACGTCTATAACTTATCCAAGTCCCGCTAGGGACGACACTTTATTAACCGTATGCTTTAGCTTACGGATCACACGTCTATAACTTATCCAAGTCCCGCAGGGACGACACTTTATTAACCGTATGCTTTAGCTTACGGATCACACGTCTATAACTTATTCAAGTCCCGCAAAAAAATAAATTATTTCACTGATATATTACACAAAATCATCTTTCTCTGTGTTCTCTGTGGTTAATAAAAAAAATAAGAATAGTTTAAAAAATTCCGCCGATATATTACGAAATTCTCTTTTATATGAGACAGGATTTTTGCGGGGGGGTAATTGTGTAAAATGCAAAATCGGTTAAACTCTTACACCTTTCAGTGAAATTCAATGAAATATTTAATTGAATTTTTTGTTGTGATTATCGGGGCGTGGCGCAGCCTGGCTAGCGCGCCTGCTTTGGGAGCAGGAAGTCGGAGGTTCGAATCCTCTCGCCCCGACTCGTCATGGGCTGAAGTTAGTAAATAATTTTCGGTTTAATTTCGTTTCGTTCTGAACAGAATTTAATAATCGTGTTTAGAATCATTTCGTAAGATTTTGGTATTAGTTCGGTTACAAAAGACAATGCTTGTCTTTGATTACATAGTGTAGATTGCATAGTGTAATAGTGTAATCGGCAAAAAATAAAAATTAGAAAAAAATTAGTGTTAAAAATTAGAAGAGGAAAAAATGCAAAAAAACATTCATCCGAAATATGTTGAATCGCAAATAACTTGCGGCTGCGGTAACAAATTTAAAACAAGAGCAACAAAACCAGAGATCAAAGTAGATATTTGCAATGTATGTCATCCGTTTTACACAGGCAAGTTAAAATATGTAGATACAGCCGGCCGAATTGAAAAATTCAAATCAAAATTCAGCAATACTTCTTACAAAACAAAAAAGAAAAAAGAAGAAGAAACTTAAATCAGGTCGAATTTTTTCTATAAAATCCTGTAGAGACGCAAAGTTTTGTGTTTCTATTTTTCGGTTGTAATATCAACCAACGAAAAATTCTGTAGAGACGCAATGCATTGTGTCTCTTATTTTTTTCACATAAAAATTTATTGTTAGAATAAATGCGGTCGTCTTGTAATTGATTTGAGTCTAGTTATAATTCCCGCCTTCCATGTTGGAACGATTTGAATTTTTGTTAGATTTGAGATTGTTTGTTATTTTTTTGTTTAACATTATTTTAGTTGTCATTCCTAAAAATATACGAGTTCAAGCCGGCAATACAAAAGTGAAAAGTAAATAAAATAATAAAAGAATAACAAAAGGAGGGTAAGCGAATTGGTTAGCGGCCTCATTGGAAATGAGGTGTCCAGAAATGGATTGCGGGTTCGAGTCCCGTGCCCTCCGCTCGATATTTATTTCAAATTTTTATTCGCGTCCAATAGAAAAATAAATTTATGTATTACGGCAATTTGAAAATGAATTGAAAAACAAATTGCAAGTTGTGTAATACATTAAATTCTGCGAAATTTTAACATTTTAAGTTTTTCTTACTTGAATTTTCGGTTTGTCCTTTTCCTGCTTTAACTATTTAATTATTGAATTAACTATCGAAAAGCAGGTTTTGTTGAATGTACTTTTATACAGTCAAAATTCAAGCACGATACGAATGTTTTTCAGTTATTGTGAAAATCCGTTATTGTGAAAACTTGTTGTGTTTTTGTTTGCAGCGTGAGCTGATTTCTTGTTGGAATCGGCAATTAACGTAACATGTTTGTTATTTGTCCGCTTATTATATTTACAATTTATTTTGATTTTGATTCTTATTAGATAAATTGTATTGTTTGATAACGGATTAACCCTTTATTAAAAATTTTTCAAATGAATTACGCAACAGAATCTCTTAAAAAACATCGTGAGTGGAAAGGTAAAATAGAAGTTATCTGTCCTATTCCTCTTAACACGAAGGAAGACTTGTCGTTAGCATACACGCCCGGAGTAGCTCAACCTTGTCTTGAGATACAAAAGAATGTCGATTTAAGTTATGATTTAACTCGCCGCGGTAATCTTGTAGCGGTAGTTACAGACGGGACGGCGGTTCTTGGTCTTGGTGATATCGGACCTGAGGCAGGAATGCCGGTAATGGAAGGCAAATGTGCGCTATTCAAAACGTTTGCTGATATAGATGCAATTCCAATTTGTATTCGTTCAAAAGATGTCGAGGAGATAGTTAAAACGGTAACGCTGATCGCTGGCAGTTTTGGGGGGATAAATCTTGAAGATATATCTGCACCGCGTTGTTTTGAGATTGAACGCCGACTCAAAAAATCGTGTGATATTCCTATATTTCATGATGATCAACATGGCACGGCGGTTGTTACTCTTGCAGCTATGTTTAATGCGTTAAAGTTAAGTGGTAAAAAGTTGAGTGAACTTTCTGTTGTAACAAGCGGAGCAGGTGCAGCGGGAATTGCAATTATTCGTTTATTGATTGCTCTTGGTTTATCGGATGTAGTTATTTGCGACAGACAGGGAGCTATTTACAAAGGACGGGATGGACTTAATTCCGAAAAAGTTAAAATGGCAGAAATAACAAACAAGAAAGGCAAGAAAGGAACGATTGCAGAAGTATTAAAAGGAGCAGATGTATTTATTGGTGTTTCGGCTCCAAATTGTGTTACGGAAGAAATGATAAAGAGTATGAACAAAGACCCGTTCATATTTGCGATGGCAAATCCGACACCGGAAATAATGCCGGAAAAAGCGAAAAATGCCGGTGCAGTTGTTGTTGGAACGGGGCGAAGTGATTTCCCGAATCAGATAAACAACGTGCTTGCTTTTCCGGGAATTTTCAGAGGAACATTCGATGTTCGGGCGAGTGACATAAATGATGAAATGAAAATAGCTGCTGCCAAAGCAATTGCTGATGTCGTACCTGAAAGCGACTTAAAACCGGATTTCATTATTCCGAGTCCGTTGAACAAAGAAGTTGCCAAAGCCGTATCCAAAGCTGTTGCCGAAGCCGCAAAAAAAACCGGTGTAGCAAGATTGTAAAAGAATAAACGTAATATATATCGGCCGGTGAAAAATTTTAAACACGAAACACACGAAAAAATCACGAAAGCACGAAAAGGGGATAAATATAATTCTCGTGTTTTGCGTGTAATTTCGTGTGTTTTGTGTTTTAAAAATTTTTAATATAACAGTGGAATAATTTATTTTTTTGCGGGATCGCGGTCGTCTCGACCGCATCTGTAGGCGTTTTTTGTACAAAAAAGATGCAGGCAGGACGCCTGCGTTCCCGCCTAAAATATTTTTTAGTAATTCACCTAAATTTAAAATCTAAAATCTAAAATTACAAAATCTGATTTCTCTGTGTCCTCTGTGTCCTCTGTGGTTAATAAAAAAATATTCCACTGATATATTACTAAAAAACGAATTTTAAAGTGTAATTGGTATATATTACTAAAAAAGTATAACAATCTATCGTAATTCGATTTCACCAATTTTTATTGCTTTAAATTCAGATTTTTCTATTACCTGTTCAACAATTTCCGGTCTTACAATCAATACTAACCCAATTCCTAAATTGAAAACTCTCGCCATCTCTGATTCATCTACATTACCAAGTTTGCGAATCCATGAGAAAATCGGAGGACACGCCCAATCATGATTTAATCGTAACGATAACTCTTTGGGTATAATCCTACATATATTCTCAACCAATCCGCCTCCAGTAATATGAGCAATTCCGCTGATTCCATCATTCGCACCAAATAGATTTAATAACATTCTCACAGACTTGACATAAATTCTTGTCGGCACTAAAAGTAAATCCGCAATAGTTTGATTCTCAAATTGAGCCAGCTCTCTCGGTGCTTTGTCTAACGGATTCAAACCCGCTGCCTCGAAAATAATTTTCCGTACTAAACTAAATCCATTTGAATGCAAACCGCTCGACTCAATACCAATAACTATATCACCCGCACAAATCGACTTCCCATCAATAATTTTTTCACGCTCCGCAACACCAACACAAAATCCTGCCAGATCATATTCGCCGGATTTATACACGTCCGACAGTATCGCCGTCTCGCCCCCAAGCAACGCACAACCAGACTCACGACAACCAACCGCAATTCCATTGACAATTGTCTCTAACAAAACCGGATCGTCTTTAGGCATCGCAACATAGTCGAGAAAAAAAAGCGGCTCCGCCCCGCAACAAACCGCATCGTTTACACTCATCGCAACAAGGTCAATTCCAACCGTGTCATGACGATTAATCATACACGCTATCTTAACTTTCGTACCGACCCCATCCGTACAACTAACTAACACCGGATCAACATAACGTGATACTCCCTCATTCAATTTGAACAATCCGGCAAAACCGCCATCAAGACGAATTACACGCTCCGAAAATGTTGAATTAAGCAATCGCGGAAGACGTAACATCGAATCCGCATAAACATCAAGATCAACACCCGAATCTTTATAAGATATTTTTGACACAATAATTATTAGTAATTATTTAATAGAATTTTTGTCTATTATTCACCACCGCTATAATTGATTTTTGAAAATCAATTAAATACACACCAACATCAACACAATAAATTTCAATAAGACCGCTAGAAAAAAAAATTATTACGATTTTTGTAAGTTATAAATTTTAAAACCAATCGCATTTTCACCTAATTTTCTTAACGAAATCTCTTTGTCGGAAAATAAATTTGAAGGCAATATATTACAATCACTCAATAAAATGTCAAGCGTACTCATGTATTTATCGTACATTAAATTTCGTTTTTTGTTTTTGACAGGATTATAGGATAGCGGTTAGCGGTTAGTGGTTAGTGGTTAGTGATTCGAACTTAATCTCCGCATGTGAACTAACCACTATACTGCTGTCTTTTCAGGGCGATTCTAGTTTTATATGTGAACGGTCACCTTTTTCGTTACAAAAAATAATACCGAATTTTAAAGTACAATGAGTATATTACTTTTATTTTTGTCCGAATTCGTGAACGGCTTCAACTAGTGCGATTGCGTTTTCTACAGGAGTTTGCGGTAATATGCCATGTCCGAGATTGAAAATAAATCCGTTTCTGTGTTTTGTTTGTCTGATAATTTTTTGTACATTTTTTCTGATTGTTTCACGATTTGTTAATAAAATAGTTGGATCGAGATTTCCTTGTATTGCATAGTTCTCACCGATCATATCCCATGCTTTATCAATAGAGATTCTCCAATCTACACTTATTACATTTCCTCCTGCATCTGCGATATGCGGTAATAATATAGGATTGCCGGGAGCAAAATGAATTATCGGCGTACCGGGCAAAATTAGATCGATCAACAATTTTGAATACGGTTGAACAAACGTTACATAATCATCAACCGATAAACAACCTGCCCAGCTGTCAAAAATTTGTATTATTTGTGCGCCTGCTGCAACTTGTCCGTTCAGATATTTTGCGGTAGAAACAGCAAATTTGCGCATTAGCTCGTTCCATTCGTTTGTGTGAATATACATAAACGATTTTACAAATTGAAAATTACGAGAGTTTATCGATTTATGATACGAATTCGAATTTACATTTTGCGCCGAAGGATTACCAATTGCATAAGCCGCTAAAGTAAACGGAGCACCGGCAAATCCGATTAACGGTATCTGATTGTTCAATCCTTCACGTGTGTAACGAACTGTATCCATTACATAGCAGAGCTGATTTTCCGATTCGAGTTCTACAATATCTTTAACATCTTGCGGCGACCGAATCGGTTTTGTTACCAGAGGTCCGCCTTCTTCGGGAAATGTTATTCCGAATCCCATCGGTTCAAGAATAAGCAAAATATCAGAGAATATAATTGCAGCGTCAACCCCAAGACGTTTAACCGCCGTAATCATAACTTCAGCTGCAAGAGACGGATTTTTGCAAAGTTCAATAAATGTAACGTTATTTCTAATATTCCGATATTCTTCCATGTAACGTCCGGCTTGGCGCATTAACCAAACCGGTATTTTATCTGAATATTGCAAACGAACCGCCCGCATCATCGGACTGTCTTCAATTGTATTTATCATCTTTTTAATTTCTTTCCGTTTATCTTAACCAATTAATCGATAGGCAGTTTGAAATCTCCGCTTGCACCGGGCAGATTTATTTCCGGCAATCCGGCAGACTTCTTACCTTGCTGCTCTTGACCGTTTACATTTGATGAATTTATATCATTGTTAGAATTAGGCTCTATCGGCGATGCTGCTTTTACACGAATAACAGATGATTCTGTCAAATGAATTTTTTTGTACACATCTTCTGAAATAACGTAGTACCAATCTGCGAATTTTGCCGACAGTTTTTTTACTCTTTCGTTACCTGTTTTTATTGCATTTACGACACGTTCTTGTTCACGCAGATTTGATTTCTCTTTTGCTTCACGTTCTTTTTTTATTGTGTCGATTACAGTTTGTTCACCGGTTGTTGGGATTTCCGGTAACTGTTGAATATCGGCAGGCGGGATTAGTGATTCATCGAATTCAGCATTGATAAACAAATAACGATTTGACAGCATCGTTGGCGATTCATCTTCTTTTTTATTTGTTTTATTTGTTTGATCTGTTTGATCTGTTTGATCTGCTGTTTGATTATCATCTTTATTTTTATTGTCAGATTCGGTTTGTGTTCCTGTCAATTCACCGAAACGCAGATTGTAACAAATTCCGTCTTTCATTCGGAGTTGAATATCGCCTTGACTTGCGAGTAATTTTATCGTTTCGGTTCCTTTTTTACCGCTTTTGTCTGGTGCCGACACGAGAAAAAATCCGGCTTTGAACAAAGACTCATCCGCTTTAATATTGGCGAATGATTCACCGTTCCGCAAAGATTCAGCTAGTTTAGACGGTTTTTTTGTAACGTTTACTATTTTCAAGTCGTTGATTGATTTTATCAAATTGTCTAATGTTTCGGCGTTTAACTCTTCGTTTTCGTTTAGACTTTTTTCATAATATTCGTGAGTTGCGCCGCGGTAGCCCATACATTTTTTCAATTCCCATTTTTTCTCTACGGCTTGACTATTGTAAGCGATTGTCAATTCAGCAACATTATTCAACGACACACCTAAAGTTCGTGCCTGTGTAATGTGCAAATCTATTGTGTAATCATCAATAAAAATTTCTGCGATGTCAAAAGAGTGAATGTCGAGTAAATTTTTTTCTATCCATCGATCAAATTTCGTACTGAATCTTTCGGCATCAATTTTGACAATGTACACGGGCAATTGTCCGGCGATGCGTACATATCTGTTTACTACGTTTCCTGAAAATTCATTATTATTTTCGGTAGATTCAACAACTTTACCGATAATCAATTCAACTAAAGTTTCGTCGGATTTTGTTTCTTTATTTGAACCGATTATAGTAACTTTCACGCCGAGATTTTCACTTACCGAGTTTTCGTTATCGGCAGGATCGAGTACACCGTAAGTTGCATGAATAGCGTTTACATTTGATGATTGCGAGTTTGAACTGTCTGTCATTTTCTCTGCAACATCAAGAACTTTCAGACCAATCAAAGCGTCGGCGATTAGACCCATTTGATCTTTTGCGTCAGCGGGATAGTTATCGTGCGACGGAATCCGCCAAGAACCGTTGACTTCGACTATACGAAATTCTTCTTTATCGCCGGCAGCACTACGGCGGATTATTTCAAGTTGTTTAACTGCAAGCGGGTCAGTAAATTTCTCGAATAAGTTTTTGCCAATAATCTCTTCAACTTTAACCGGACGAATTTGCGGTTTAGAAAACCACGCAAGTCCAAGCAGAATAATGGCAATTGCCAAAAAAATCAGTGTTTTATTTTTTTCTGTCATACGTTTTTATTTATTTGTTTAATTGTGTTGTTGGTTGAGTTTGGTTGAGTACAGTGAATTTCTAAAAACTAAATTTCATTTTTCACAATATATACTCGAAATATAATTGAAACGTGTATTTCTCGTTGAGTTCGATGTTTTGAAATAAAAATTTGAGTTTTTAGGTTATCGGTACGTACATTCAATATTTCAATATTTGAAATGTTTGGTTTGAAAATCAATTGTTACATCCTTTGAGGATTTACATTGAAAACAGTTCTCACTTGAATTTTCGGTTCGCGCTGTCTGATCACTTTTACGAAAACAGACTTTATTGAATACACTCTTGTATCATTTCTTGTTTCGTCTCTTGTATCATTTCTTGTTTCACCGAATTTCATAGTATGAACGTATTTTAACTATAAGAATTAAACAATTATCACGTTTTAATTTTCGGTTTATTTATGTCTGATAATATCTTTGAGTTCAAGTCTTTATATTTTTGAATTGACAAAATTAATAGCGTGAGTTTGTATTCTTTACAGTTATAAGGGACGAAATATTACTTTTTTTTGAATTTTTGTCAACAGTAACTATTCCACATCACGCAACCAAATTTTTTTATTAATCACAGATTTTTTTTATTAACCACAGAGGACACAGAGAACACAGAGAAATCAGATTTTGTAATTTTAGATTTTAAATTTAAGTGAATTACTAAAAAATATTTTAGCCGGCGGGAACGCAGGCGTCCCGCCTGCATCTTTTT
>JAITKS010000447.1 GCA_031278315.1 Planctomycetaceae bacterium
CTATCAAGAAGTCCCGCTAGGGACGACACTTTATTTACCGTATGCTTTAGCTTACGGATAAAGGAACGCTATAACTTATCCAAGTCCCGCAGGGACGACACTTTATTGAGATATGAGAATTGGTAAAATCTGAAATAACCGTGTCGTCCCAGCGGGACTTCTTGATAGTTAGCTTATGCCGTAACGTAGAGACACAAGGCATTGTGTCTCTACATAGCAATCTCTTTTTTTGTAACGAAAAAGATAACCGGTCCCGCAAAAAAATAAATTATTCCACTGAAATTTTACATTTTTCTGAACTAAACAACCTCAGTAGTAATGAATCTCAAAAAAACAAAACCGTATTACCTTATTTATTGAAAAATGATTTGTTAATAAGAAGGTAATAAGGTTGAAAATAAGGTTAGTTTTTAAAATTCATAATCCGCAAAAAGTCGAGAAATAAAAATTCTGTTGATATTTTATCAAGTTTTCGTTTAATTTGTTATTTTTGTTTTTTATGCGAATGTATCAAATAAAAATTCTACTCTTTGATAATTTATTAGAAATCAAAAACGATTCCAAACCCAAACGAAATTTGATCTCTGTGATTACCTTTTCCAAAATTACCTCTCGTACTAGAATAATCGTAACGTAATTCCGGCTTGAAACTGAGATTTTGATATGGTTTCCACTCTAAACCTATAGTAATGCCGTATAAATTTCCAACAAAATAACCTGTGTTTGGTCGTGCAAAACCTGAAGTTGCCATTAACGTGTTTGAGTGTAATTGATCAATTCTAATTCCTGCATTCAATCGGGAATGTATTTTGTACATGAAATATTGCGCCCAGCCAAAATATGACGAATTACCTGCATTTACTCTATTACCGCGCCGATGTCCTAAATCCCACTGGAACACATAATCGAATCGCGATGTCAATTTCCAATTCAGTACGAAAGTATGACGGAATACATTACCGCCTGTATGCGGTTCGTTATTTGCGAATGTACCATTTCGGCTTTTTGAATAATAGATTGTGTACCAAAGCGTCATTGACGGGCAACATCGCCAATAGATTCCGCCAATGAGTCCATTATCTTCGAATCTATTCGACAATGTTGAATCTGCTCCTTGAACATAACCTAGACTAAACCAGAAGTCTGGATTCACATTGTAATCAAAAATTACGCCGCTATGAGATTGCGGTTCCGCATAGAATAAATTTGAATGACTATAAAACGGCGAATCTACTGCTTGAATATGTTCATATCCAAGCAGCGATTCGAACTTGCCAACCTTGACCGATAAATTTCTATAACCCATCGTAACATACAACTGTGGTATTGAAATCGCATAGTCTCGCCGTAATGTCCAATAATCAAGAGTTGCATCGCCGTAACTTTGTGTCAACCATGCGTCTGTTCCAAGCAAGAACTCGCTTCGAAATCCCCAATCGAATCCGGTACTCATGTCTAAATTGCGGCTCAATCCTAACCAAAGTTGATTCAGCACCGCACCTGTTTGGCGAACATTACCAAGAGAAGCTCCGTTACCGCCGGATGATCTCTGAAGTAAATCGCGTTGTCCTTTTCGATTTAATCCGTAGTAACGTTGTGTTGTACTGCCGTGCGAATTGGCGTAAAGTCCGCCCTGCAGCCAACCGTAAAAATTAATCCGTGAATACCATACGGAAGCACACGTTACATCTTCATAACAACCAATATCATCAACCATTGAAACAATATCATTCGGAGCGCAAACCGGATCGCAGCAGCCGTCAATATTACTTTCGGCGTCATAAATTATTGGTCCGGTAACTTTCCGATAATCCGCTGTAAAAGATAACGGAATTTCTTCACTATTATTAATTACCGGTTGATTCACCAATTGATTAGACAATTTACCTGCCGCCAATTGATTTACAGGTTGATTAAATGATTGGGTTGGTAATGAATGATACAACGACGGTTCCATAGTTTGATCAAACTGCGTATTTGAAGTTGACCGATTCGTATTTTGATCAAAGAGTTGAAATGTCGGCGGATGATTTGTAGTTTGATCAAAGTGTGTATTTGAAGCGGGTGCGGACAGTTGATATTGTTTGAATATTTCTGGTTGTGGGAAAGGCGATGAAACTGTTGATGTTGTGTTGTCGTTTGCGGACAAGAACATCGGTCTTAAAACGGCAGAGTAAAAAGCCGTTATAATTATAGTTACAATAATTATTATTTTGTTTTTCATAGTGATATAAAATTATTATGGAAAAAGTTATTATACGATAGGTATGATAAAATTTTGGTGATTCGATGGGTTATTACAATTTAGTATTTAGTTATTTCATAATTTCATTATTTAATTATATGGGTGAGTTTGAATTGTGTTTGTGAGCGGTTTAAAAAATTGCGCAAAAAAACGGCAAGGGATTATCCTAATGGGCAATCCTTTGCCGTTATAAAAATTTATCGAAATGTATTATGTGAGTCGAGGTATCAAATTATATGTTTTAGCGATTTAAAACATAACAACTCCGGTGATTCCGCCTGAAAACTGATCGCGGTTTTTACCGTCGTTGAAAGGTTTATTAACTTTATCTGATACGTGGTCGTATCTGATTTCTGGTCTTATGATTAGGGTTTCGTTTGGTTTCCAAGTCAATCCGATAGTGTAATCAGAGTAGTCGATACCTTTTGTAACAAACCATTCAGTTCGGAAGCCGATGCTCCAAAATTTATCGATTTTGTATTTGATATAATTTCCGATTCCTTTTAATCGGTCGTGTGATAAATTCAAACGATTTTTTGTATCTCCTAAAGTCCATTGCAAGACGTAAGTCAAATTTTTGGAGAGTTCGCAGCTTGCAAGGAATGTGTGAAAAAATTGATTTGAGTTTGCGAAATCTCGTAAATTTCCGTTTTCATAAACACCGCCGCCGTATCGTTGGTACATCATTGTGTAGGTTAAGTTCAATTTATCTGTGAATTGATATGAAACTGAACTTAAAAGTCCGTGATCGTCATATTTATTTTCTAAACTTCCGTCTGCGCCGGCAGTGTAGGCTAGTACGAGTTGTAATTTTTCTGTCGGTGTGTATTCTGCGAGGACTCCTGCGTGAGTGGAAGTTTCGAACATAAACGAATATGGGTGACTATAAAAAAGTGCATCGGGTGCCTTTAGTGATTCGTAACCGATATACGTTTCGAATTTACCAAATTTCACGGACAAATCGCCGTAGGCAAGTTGAAAAAGCAAGGTTGGAATTGAAGTAAAGTAGTCACCGTTTTGCCATCCGTAATCAAAATTTGCGTCAGCGAATGATTGTGTGAACCATGCATCTGTACCGAAAAATATGCCGGTACTGAATCCCCAATCTAAGCCGTGTTTACCGTCGGCTTCTTTGGTGAGTTCGATGCAAACTTGATTTATTTGGAAGTCTGTTGAATGTGTGTTACCGAAATAATATCCGTTACCTGACGTTTCTTCAAATTTTGTTGTTTTTTTTCCGTTGTAGTTAGGTTGTTTTGACCGTTTTATTGTTGAGCCGTGTGCATTAGCGAAAAAGCCGCCTTGAATCCATCCGGTGATTTCAATATTGTTTAGTAGGCAATGGTTATGTTTTTTATATTTGTTGAAAAAGTTATCGGCACTACAAATTTCGAGTTCGTAAGGTGAGCAGCCGATTGGTTCGCATGGTTCGCAATTTGTCGAATCGGAATGAACCGGATCGCATGGAACGGCGCAATCATTTGCTCTGGATAAAAGTTGATTTATATGCAGCAAGATTATCAATATTGAGGTTAGGCAGAGCAAAAAAAATATCTTTTTAATTTTCATAGTTATACCGTAATATATTGTATTGGCGGATAAATTTTTGTGTGTTGATTTGTTGATTATTTGTAACGAAAAAACTTCAATAGCGCAATTTTCCGCAGTTAAATTACACATACTTGAATTTTCGTTTCGTACTGCTTTCGTCTGATTACGGATAGGAAAGCAAGTTTTTATGGTATCGAAATTCTAGTATGATACATATATTTTACGTATATATTTGATGCAAATATCTAAAACATGATTGATATAATCATGAAAGATATAATAAATCTGTGTGAGTAATTCTATGTTACTGTGACGGTTCTCTCTCCCGAAACTTGTTTTCGGGTATTTATACGAAAAAAATATGTGGTTCTTAAAAAAATTCTTATATTTTTGACAATCAATGACCAGATAATCGTTTTATTAGGCACATTTTAACAAACAAGCGAATATCCAGCTCAATGCTGAAAAGAATCAAATAATTTATCGTCAATATCAATTTTCAGAATTGACTCTTTTTTGAAAATTTATTTTTAACTAACCTTATTTTGTTTTTATTAACCACAGAGAACACAGAGGACACAGAGAAATATGATTTTGTAATTTTAGATTTTAAATTTTATTTTTTGTGATAATTTATCCATTTGATACCGTGTTGTGTGGTGAGTACAACCGTGCACTGCAATATTGGAGATACTCCTTCGGGGTGTGATAATGTCTGTAGAGACACAATGCCTTGTGTCTCTACGTTGCGGACTAAATGTTATATCGGTGAAATTTTTTCAAAGGAGCTTAACAACAATCAACAAGTCCCGCTAGGGACGACACTTTATTAACCGTATGCTTTAGCTTACGGCATGAGCTTAACAACAATCAACAAATTCCGCTAGGGACGACACTTTATTAACTGTATGCTTTCGTTTTGGTTGTTACGGCAAGGAGGCTGATTCGCCTGAATCGATTGTTCCTGTTGCGAGCCATGTTACAAGGGCGATTGAAAAGCTTACGAATTTTACGGAGCCGTCACCGAGAGCGGCATTTACTCCGCTAGTGTGAAGTGAGTTAGCACTCCATCGGTGATGTCCGCCTGAATTGAGTGTAATTCCTGAAGACGGCGGGAACGAGTTATGATCATGCCGATAGATTGCGCCGCCTGAATCAACAGCTGTTTGGGCGGAGAGAGGTCGAACTCCTGTATGGAATCGAGTCATTTTTCCGCTATTTCCGCCGTTATCGTAGTAAAAAACGTTAATGCCGCTATTAGAATTTTTATTCCCTGCGCTGCCTTCGGAGAACATCATTGTATTAGATGTTCCGTCTGGTATTACTAATTCACCTTTTATGTCATCTTCCCAATGCCATCCGGTTGAATTGAAGTAACCGGGGCGTTGGTCGGATGTATAATAAGTTGACCAAGAGAATGTATTTTCGGTATTATCTTTATTTGCGCCGCTGCACCAGAGGTAGTTACAAGCTGAGCCGTGATCCCATGCGGTTTGTTTATGTTTGGATGTAAATGACGGGCAGAGGAAGTTTGTCATATCGCCTGTTTTTCTTGGGTCTGGTGATGTGCTGCTTGTGTAGTTCATTAGTGCGCTGTAGAGGGGTGTTTGTTCCAAGTAAGGAAACAGGGCGACCCACATATTAGGTGTTGAGGCGTTCCAATCTTTACCGTCGCCTAATTCTGTTGGTTTAGGGCTGGGTAATTTTTGTTTGTTAGCATCTGCGAAATTATGGGCTGATAAAGCGAGTTGTTTCAAGTTATTTGCGCATTGTGATCGTCTTGCTGCTTCTCGTGCTGCTTGAACTGCTGGTAGAAGTAATGCAATCAAAACGCCGATGATTGCTATTACGACTAGAAGTTCGACGAGAGTGAAACCTAAATTACTAGAAATAGACTTTACTGAATAATCAAGTGAATTGTCGCGAAAACAATTTTTTGATTTATTTGTTTTGTTATTTCTATCATAATTTATTTTAGTATTTGTTAAGTTGACAAAATTAAAGGAGTGTACTTCATACGAAAAATTAATTTCGTTTACGGCGATTTGTACGTGTTGAATTTTCTTTGTGGTTTTCATTACGGCACCTCTTACTCTTTAGATTTCAAAATAGAAATCTACTAACATTGATTGAAGTAATGCGCAAAAAAGCGAATTGTTTTGCATTACTTGTATTATTCCGTGCGGCTCGATTGAGTTGTCAACGTAACAACTCGACGCACACGGAGCCGAACAACGTTATGTCGATTCTTGTTGTCTGTGTATGGTAAATACACATAAAATTTATGACGTTATAAGACCATAAAAATTACTCATTCTTTTTTGTATCTAACAAACAAAAGAGCGGGGAGTAGATACTTTACACGATAACAATTTATCTTTTATTTTGTCGGGAAACCCCCTGAAAAACAGGGGAATTTAAGGCAAAAGGTGCAGTTTTTGAACCGCAGCGAAGTATATTTAAATGAACAATGATAGTCAACAAATTTGTCAGTAATCGGCATAACAGAATCAGCGGTTAGTCTATTTAGATCAGTAAGAGACCGCCGGATAATTTTAATTTATAAATATTAAACTTTGTTATTTGATGCCGTAAAAAAAAATTTAAAAAATGTAATAAGTATAAACACAGAGTAAACAGAAATAATTTTGAAACGAAAATTCGGCATATACAATTTAAGTAACCGCCCTAAAAAAGTATGGGAATTTATTGAAAAGAATATTCAGACAGAATCGTTTTGTGGACAATTAGCGTAGAGAATAAAATAAATCGTATGAATTGATCGAATCAAAAATTTGGTAATTATTATTTAAGTGTGTACTTCTAAAAATTCGATTTTGTTTTTTGATCATAGTGGACACTGTGTGAATTAAATAGATACCAATCATTTTAAAAACGAAATTTCGAGTTTCGTTTTTTTTGATTTTTTTTGACATGATTACAGGATTACAGGAGTGACAGGATTTTTCAATAATATACTTTTCACACTTTAAATTTCGGTATTCGTTTTAAACTCAACTCGCCCTGAAAGGGCAATCAGCATTAGCGTAGGGCAACGCCCTACGGAAAAAATATAACACCCAAAGCCCTGTAAGGGCGGCAGCAAAAAGATTATTTATGATCTTTAGGCTTGCGCCCTTTCAGGGCTTAATTTCAAAGGTGAAACCATTACGTAGGGCGATTGCCCTACGCTAATGCTGATTG
>JAITKS010000039.1 GCA_031278315.1 Planctomycetaceae bacterium
TATAATGCAAGTCCGATTTCGGCAAGACGATATTGCGTGTGCGGTCTTGCCGAACTTGCTCCGGTGTCGGTATGTCCTGTGCTGCTGCGGCAATTGTTATCATACCGAATAACATAATATTTACTAAAATTTTTTTCATTGTTATATCCTTTCTTGTAATCTATCAGTGGAATTTTTTGGTTTTTTGAGTATTTTGTATTTCAAAAAAATAAGGTTAGTTTGAAAATTCATAACCTCAAAAAAGATGAAAAACAAATATTCAACTACTAATATATTACAAAATTATTTGAAATTTTTTAAAGTTGTTTAGAGTTTCACGATAATAATTCCTTGATTTTTTTTGCTGTAGATTCTTGAGAAACCTCTATCGATTCGCCGGTTTGCAGATTTTTTATTTGACACGTTCCCTTCTGAAATTCATCTTCGCCCACAATAACCGCTAACTTAAATCCGCGTTTGTCTGCATACTTTAATTGATGACCGATTTTTTTTGATTCAGGATAAAATTCAATATTTACTCCGTCAGATTTTAATTCAGACAAGAAACGTAAATAATCTTCCAACCTTAAATTGACAAAAAACGGCATAAATACATCAACCGTAGCTGAAACTTTTTCTATCATTCCAAGTTCTTCCATCGCTGAAATCAATCTGTCCAGTCCAAGCGAACCGCCAACTCCGGGTAACTCTTGTTTCGTATAAACTGACGCAAGATCATCATAACGTCCGCCGCTGCAGACACTGCCGATTTTCGGCAACTCATCAAGAAATGTTTCATAAATCATGCCGGTATAATAGTCAAGTCCTCTTGCAATCGATACATCAACAACAATCCGCCCCGCAGGAACTCCCGCTGCAACAACAGCTTTAATAAATTGACTCAACTCATCAACCCCAGACTCGCCAATCAAATTACCAGATAATATTTTTTGTAACGATAAAAGAATATCATCATTCGTCCCTTGCAGCATTACTAATTCAAGAACCTGTTCCGCCTGTTCCGAATTTACTTCCGCAACTGACACCATTTCGTTTATCACTGCCTGCTTGCCAATTTTGTTGAGTTTGTCTAACGCCCGCAATAACGATGTCGATTTGTCCAGAATATTATTTTTGTCAAGAAGTCCCGTTAAAATTTTGCGGTTGTTTACACGAATTTTAAAACGGTCAAAACTACTATTCGATTTCAAATCTATACTCTCAAGCAAAGTATTTATGATGAGCGCAACTTCTATGTCAGATACAATTGATTTCGTCCCGATAATATCAAAATCACATTGCATAAATTCTCTATAACGTCCCGCTTGCGTGTTCTCGCCTCGCCATACCTTGCCGATATGATAACGCTTAAACGGAAACGTTAATTCAGAAAAATGCTGCGAAACATAACGCGCAAGAGGCACCGTTAAATCAAAACGAAGTCCAACTTGCCTGCCTCCATGATCCTCAAATTTATAAAGCTGACGATCCGTTTCCTCACTGCCCTTGCCTTGCAATATCTCAAGATACTCAAGCGACGGCGTGTCTATCGGACAAAAACCATAAGAACGAAAAATTTTTGACGCACGCTCTATCAACTTCTCACGCGGCAACATTATTTCAGGTAAGAAATCCCGAAAACCTTTAAGTGTTCTTGGTATAATCATAAAATAAAAAAATAAATAATAATTCAGCAGAATAAAATTCGACTCACATAATTCAGAAATTTTGACCTTTCCAAACATTGATTTCATCGTTTTTACTTTTCAGCTAATCTTGGCAAACTTGGAATCATAATAGTAAACTTCGTTCCGAAATTCGGCTCGCTTTGCACCGATATAGTTCCGCCATGAGCCTTGATAATTTTTTGAGTCGTTGCCAATCCTAATCCGCTTCCGTTTTTTTTCGTTGAATAAAATGCGCTGTATAAATTGGCGAGTGTTTTTTCATCCATTCCTAAACCTGTATCAATTAAATCAATAACGATTTCATTTCCTGCCGAGCGCGTACTTATCATAAGTTGACCCCCATTAGGCATCGCTTGTAACGCATTCAACAATAAATTTATCATAGCCTGATGAAATAACCCCCGATCAAGTAACACCGACGGTAAATCACTCGCAAGATATGCAATTACTTCTATTCCGGATTCCTCTGTTTTTAAGCGGAAAAATTCGAGTATATCCCTAATTTCGCTGTTTACGTTACCGGGTAAAAGTTCGGGATTGTCTGCTTTCGTAAATCTCAAAAAATCATCAAGCAGCGATTCCAAGCGGCGGCATTCACTCTGCACTACTTTAATACGCTGCTGCGCCCGCCGAGATTGAGGTGAGTCAACTTGCTCAAGATCCTCCGACAACAATTCAATATTCAATCGTATCGTCGATAAAGGATTTTTTATCTCGTGTGCAAGACCTCCAGCTAATCTGGTTATTTCAGTATATCGTTCATCCATACTCTCATTATTTCAGATCACAATTACTTAAATCTATCTACTCTTTATGCGGTTATATTCTTCGCACGTGAAATTTCGTTTTTTTGTTACGATAAATAAATTGACTACTTTTCTTGATGTCAATGTTGATAAACATACAAGCCGAATCATGTTTGTTACAATTTGAAAAAAAATTTTACATCTTTTGTAATATATCAGCGGAATATACTATTCATACTTGAAAATTCAGTATTTGTTTCGGTATTTGTTTTAATACCAAATCCGCCCTGAAAGGACAATCGGATATTGGAGCAATAAGGTTAATTGTCTGAACTATGATTTTTGTGATTTGTATGATTGAAATGATTTTTTAAAAACACGAAAATCATATACAATTCCTTTTCGTGCTTTTCGTGCTTTTCGTGTGTTTCGTGTGTTTCGTGTTTAAAAAATAAATGCGAACTAATCACTAATATTGAGACAATATCCGATCGTCCTTTCAGGGCTTCGGTTTGGCGGGGACTTTTACCCGCCCCGCTGAGGCGGGTGATTCAGTAAAAAATCCTGTTGCCTTTTCAGGGCGATTTTAGTTTAAAACGAATACCGAAATTTAAAGTGTGAAAAGTATATTACCTTATTTTATTTTTCATTTTCTTTTTCATCTTTATTTTCTTTAGGTTGATCTTTAGGTTGATCTTTTTTTCCATTAACGTTTGCTTTTTTTAGTAAGAAACCTTCAAAGAAAAAACCATTTTCAACACTTTCTCCGTAAAGAGCCGCTGGTCCGAAAGCGTGACGTACTTTTTCAAATTCTGGTAATTTGTTCCAGTTAAATTCTTGTTCTCTTACGGTTCCGTTTTCGTTATCTGGTACTAATATTGCATTTATTAATTTTCCTAGAATTGCTTTTGATTGCGGCATTTTACCTTGCCGAATCATTTCGTAAGTCGGCTCAAGCGATTCATCTGACTTGGAAAAGAATTGTGCGAAATGAGGTCTTTTGTCCAGATTTAACGTTTTAAGTACTTCATTTGTTGCTTTATAATCTACATGTTCAATAATTGAATCACTATTATTATCACTATTATTTATTTCCAATCTATCGATTATTGTTTTCAAATATTCGACATTTGTACTGGCGAGAAGATATTTCGGTGTTACCGTAATTCCTCCTTCTGGAAAAATTGGCGGAGTATCATCGTTTGAATTATTCTGTTCGTTGGTTACATCGGTTTCACTTCCTAAAGCGGGTATTCCGTCAACTGTAGGCAGTTTTATTTCCTGTACAGGAGCGCGATGCCAGATGACATAACCTTTATGTTCAGTTTTTGTCATATCTGAGTCATTGTTGAAAATTTTGTCAACAGCTTTTTTTATTTTCTCTGCCGGATCGAGTTCGCCTTCTTTTTTATTTTTTTCGGGTTCTTTTAATTCTATAGCGATTACAATACTTTCACTGTCTGGTGAAATAGGCTTGCTGTAATTCGACATTGTAAAAGCTCTTCCTCCGAGATTAACAATAAATTCTTCTCTAACATCTACTTGCGGACCTCTTGGGTCTTCACGCAGACCGGTAATAATATCATTAAATACACCGCCTGCTTCTCCTTGTGCAACGAGTTCATCAAACAACGTTCCGACATTATCAAATATTGTCAACGGCTCGACCAGCAGAACTGAACATCTTGCAACATCTACTGAAATCCATTTAGGCGGCGTAAAGTTTGTACCATTCGGCAAGTTAAACATTTTCATTGCCAATCTATACGGCTTGTTCGCATGAACAAACACGCGATATGCGACTTCACGGTCTTTCGTCTTTATACTTACCGTCCCGCCGACACCGCCAATTGCATCAAAGCCTTGCTCTTTCAGCGACGTAAATATAGATTTCTTATTTTTACGTTTTTCGGAATCTGTTCGGCGTAACAAGATTCGCATCGATTCGCCGTAATTCAACGGTTCGATATACCAATGAATCAACGGCAATGAATCTGCGGGTTGGTCATTTGAAAGGCATCTATTCAATACTTCTTGATACTCTTTTACATCGGATAAAGAATTTTTTACTTCATGTCCTTCTGAAATTCTGTCTGCGAAAAGACGAATCAGATGTAGTTGATTTGAAATCACCAAGTAATCATCTTTCAAGAGATAATAAGCTTTTCGTTGGTCTGATTTGTCGTCGTCATTATTTTTTTTGTCTTCTTTTGGTTTTGCGGATTCTTTTATATTTCTTGGTCGAGAGGCCGGCTGCGGGCGCGGTGTTGGTTGACGGTTCGACGGAGTGCGTCTTGATGTATTTATGTTTCCGCTTGATGTATTTGTATTTTCAACATTATCTTTTTCTTTATCTTTCTCATCTTTTTTGTTTGGATTGAGTGTGCTGTCAGGAAAGGTGAAAACGATAATTTCGTCATCTTTGTATTTTTCTGTAGTTTTTTTCACGCCGATTTTTAGAAATTTTTTCGTTAATCTTTCGATATAATCAGCGGCTTGTTTACGTCTATCTGCGGTATCCATTGTGAAAACGTAACCCGGAGTTGTTTCGGGAATAGCAACCATTCCAAAAGCGACTTCGCCGCTTGGCAATTGTTCTATACCGTCCAAGTTTAATCCGAATCGGTTCTCCATTCTTTTTTCGAGTTGAATTTTGAAATCTTCTTGAAAAGGTTTCATTATTGGGTCATTCATTAGTAACCCGATTTGTGTTTTTTTCCATTGTTCTGCGAGCAATTTTAAATCCTGAATTGCAACGAATCCTTTGACTGATTCAGGAAATAATTTATCAGCTGGAACAGGAGTGTTATCTGTTTCTTCGGGAATTGCGTTAACAGGTTTGACCTGTGCAATTGATTGCGGAATAGAATGTTCTCCGCAAAATCCTAAGAATATCAACAACACACAAAAAAACGACAAAGGAAAAACCGATTTTTTATAACCGGTTACTTTAATTTCTTTTAAGTTTACAGACACTTGTTATCTCCGATTTTTTAACTTCTCGTGCTTACTAAATTCGACAATTTTAACCTGATATGCAAAACGAACAGGTATTAAATTGTTCTCACTTTAATTTTCGGTTTGAGCTGCCTGCTTATTTAGCTGGAAGCAGGTTTTTCTGAATACGTATTTACGCCGCCGAAATTCATAGTGTAATGCGTATATTAATCATTATCGTCGAAATTCGCAGCACAATCCATATTATTGAATTGACTGACAAAATATTCTTGTTACTCGTATTATTAAGTTTCTTTTAAGGTGAATTGGTACATTCTTAACTTTAATTGAAAACCATAAATTCGGTAATTTTTCAGTCATTTGTCATATTGTCAAAAAATGTGAATTTAAGCAAAATAAAATTTTACTTACTACATTATATTGTGCGAAATGTTTTGAATTAATCTTATTTGAATTTTCGGTTTGATTCGCCTGCTTTCCGATAAGTTATGAGGCGGCTCAAGTTAAAAAATTAAAGTGTAAGCTGAAAGTGTGAGCTGTTACTGTGTGAGCTATTAAAGTGTGAGCTATTAAAGTGTAAGCTGAAAGTATGAGCTGTTAAAAAGCCGATACTCATCGTTATTACTCATCAAAAAACAAAAAAGCGAGTTACATTATCGTAACAAAAAATTATAAATTGACAACCAGTACCGAAAAATATAAATTATTCCACTGATATATACTTTTCACACTTTAAATTTCGGTATTCGTTTTAAACTAAACTCGCCCTGAAAGGGCAATCAGCATTAGCGTAGGGCAACGCCCTACGGAAAAAATATAACACACCAAA
>JAITKS010000151.1 GCA_031278315.1 Planctomycetaceae bacterium
ATCGTTCAAAGAAAATGTTCAGAAAAGCCTTCTTTCTCTTATTCCGATTTTGATTGTTATGTTTCCGCAACTTTTTATGTCATTCAGACTGATCGTTTTGATCATAAATATTTAACAGGATTATTAAACTCAAAATTGATTACATTCTGGCTAAAAAACAAAGGAAAAATGCAAGGAAGTAATTATCAATTAGATAAAGAACCATTATTACAAATACCTATTCGTGTTCCGGCGAATACTTTGCAAAGGCCGATAATTTCTCTTGTTGATAAAATTCTTTCGGCGAAAAAGAAAAATCCTACTGCCGATATATCAGTGCTCGAACAACAAATAGACACATTCGTTTATCAACTTTACAATATCACGCAGAATGAACAAAATATAATTGAACAATCTATCTCAAAATAAGTTCAATATCAATTTTGAGACTCGAAAATAATCTGATTTTATACCAATTACACTTTAAAATTCATTTTTTATTTTTTTTAATTGAAAATATTGTCAATAAACATTGCAATATTTTTTAATAACTACAATTTGTTTTTGAGTTAAAAATTTGTCCGCAAATTCGCCCTGAAAGGGCGCAAAAGATCATAAATAATCTTTTTGCTGCCGCCCTTACAGGGCTTTGGTGTGTTATATATTTTCCGTAGGGCGTTGCCCTACGCTAATGCTGATTGCCCTTTCAGGGCGATTCTAGTTTTATCCGTGAACGGTCTTCTTTTTCGTTACAAAAAATAATACCGAATTTTAAAGTACAATGAGTTTCTTTCGTGTTTAAAGTAAACGGATATTATTTTTTCAATGATTATGTATTTAATTCTATTATTTTTTTAACAATTTCTTTTTTCGTTCTGACGATTGCGGGTGTGTATCGAAATGGTGTTCTAATCGGTACATAATTCTTTCTGCTTGGTTGGCGATATCTGTTGTGGAATTTTCTGATTTATTTTTTTCGGTAATTTTGTTTTCATCGGGTAAAATATCGAACAGTTCGATCATTTTGTTTGGTTGATAACCGGCGTCTAAACCTAATTGCCAACCGGCAGCGTCGGCTTCAAATTCCATTGTTTTGTTGTAACTTGGTGAAAGTTTATTAACAACGGCATTGATCAATTCACTACCCGGAATCATCTCCATTGCTTTCAAACGTCCGAGTCCTGTATTAACATGTTTCAGATCAATATGACTAATTTCATGTGCAAGAACAAACGCAAGGGCGTCATCGTTGTTGTTACATTTTTCGATTAGTCCGGTGTAGATATAAACGTAACCGCCGGCGTGTGCAAACGCATTGATGGTATCTTTTTCTATTACAAAAAGGCGATATTTTATATCGGTTCGTTTCGGATGTAATTTATGCCAGATAGAATAAAGGCGTTTATTTTTTTTATCTTTTTTATCTATTTTGTGTGCTTTGGAATTTTTGATGATTTCATCATTGAACATTTTGCCGAACTTAATTTCATCTTCCAATTCCGCGGGCAATATTTCATCAGCTGTTTTCAATGCGGAGCGAGCCGCTGAATCCAATCCATCGGCGGCAACATCAACCAAATCAGCAGGATTTTCCGCACGGCTTGCTTTATCAAATGCGGTCATTCCGATATCGAATAAATCTGTAACAATATTTTGACCGATTGATTCGGATCCGTTTGTTTCTGAATTATTTGTTTTAGGGTTGTTTTTTTCCGAATCATTTTTTTGTGTTGTTTGAGTAATTGTTTTTTGATCTGTTGGTTGTCTGTTTTCGGCAACCTGATTTTGTGAACAACCAATCACTACAGTTACGACAAAAAATAAACAAGACAAACTTGACATCGTGTAAAAACATGTCTTTGACATAATATAACCTTTCATTTTGGGGTTAAACGCTATTTGTTGTGATTTTGATAATTGACGTGAAATTCTAAAATAAAAATTTTTCGTAAAATTTCAGTGGAATATTTTTTTGACAGGATAAACAGGATTACAGGATTTACAGGATAGTGGTTAGTCCGCATGCGGAGATTAGCACGGATTCTAAAGTTCAAATCACTAATTAACTAAGTTATGGTTTCAAGTTTTGATTCTTTTAATTTATTATTTAACAATCCTGTCAATCCTGTAATCTTGTAATCCTGTCCAAAAAACAAAACTAAAGATGCGGTCGAGCCGACCGCGTTCCCGAAAACAATAAATTATTCCGTCTGATATATTACTAAATTTTTAAATCTTAGTTTTATTCTTTTCTATGTTCATTATCATGGCAAATATTACAAAGAGTTTTCAAATTATCAGTTGTATTTTCACCGCCTTCGGCATGGGCTTCAATGTGATGTAATTCAAGGTAACGCGGATCAGATAGATTCCATTGTTCATGTGACCAACCGCAATTTTGGCAGCGGTATTTATCACGTATTAAAACTGTACAACGAACAGAGTCTGGAATCTTTCTATCGTGCGGCGGAGTTTGCCGGTCTTGTTCTAGAACATAAACGCCAATTGCTAAATCAGGACGACCTGTTGTTTTCGTTGTTATAGACCAGCCTTCTTCTGTTCGCAATTCCCTAACACGCCTTGCCCATTCGCTTGCACCTCCAGCAACATAACGCAACTCTTCGCCAGTTATCGGCTTGCCGACATTAACCTGAAAGAATGCTAGAATTTTTTCTTTCGAGCCGATCTTTCGTTTACGAATTTCATTTGCCAAATACCACCGATGTGCCGCGTCGCGGTCTTGTTGTTTGTCAAGAAGTATGTATTCTTCGGGTCGAATATGAGTTAAATCAATTCCAAGTGAAAGCGATTCTTCACCGTTCATTTCATTTATTGTAACACCTGAAGCAATGTTCCATCCCATTTCGCGGCGTAATTCGCGCAAACGGCGTGGATAATCCTGAATACCGGTAATGATCATTAATTCATCGCTATGGATTATTGTAAAAGGATACTTTAGAAAATATGCTAATATTCTATCACGTGCAGCAGATGCAGATTTTCGCAACATAAGTGAGCTGCCAAGGTCACGCAACTTATGGAATGCCGGAATCAGAGCTAAAACTTTATCGCGAAGATCGCTTAATTGCAATTTCGACTCAAAATCTGTTAATAATGCAATCAATTCTTTACGTAAAGTTTCAGGCGTATTTTTAATTGGTCGTCTTGGCATAAATTTTAATTACCGGCAAATGCGGATAACACAGATTCAGCAACACGTGTTGCTAATAATGGAGGAACGGCATTACCTATTTGTTTCGCAATTTCTATTTTTGTTCCTATAAAATGAAAATCATCGGGAAAACTTTGCAAACGTGCTGCTTCTCTATGAGTGATAGGACGGTGTTGTTGCGGATGCAGCGTACGTCCCTTTTCAGGCTTAAAAAATTCCGTACGTATTGTAAATGCTGGTTTATCCCACCAAAGCCGACCAAATAAATCTGTTCCGCCTTTCGTTTTGCGAATCCAGCAAGCAGGAACTAATTCCGGCGCACGTTTTTGTAAGTCGAAACGATTCATTCCTTCGATTGGAATAGCTTTATAACGTTTTAGAGAAATATCAGTTGGTGTTCTTCCAAAATGTAAGTCGTAAGGCGGTGTGATTTTTCGGATTTCAACACCCAGCGGCGGTTCCAAATCTTCAATTGCTGTCCTGACAGTATTCCAAGGTTTAGGATTTTCTATGTAATTCGATAATTCATCCAAATATTTATCAAATGGTTTTTCAGGATTGTAATGCGTTTTTCGGGGCGGAAAAAATTCTTTCGGATCGATAAAAGAACAACCAACAATAAACGCTCTTCGCCGAATTTGTGAAACTCCGTAGTCTGCCGCACCAAGAATAGCGGAAATTGTTTTGAATCCGATATTTTCAGCAAACATTATTATTTCTTTATATTCATTAGTATTCAACAATTGAGGTACGTTTTCCATAACGAATATTCCAGCACCGCTCATTTTAACAACTTCCATATAAGGTTGCCAAAGTTGTTTACGTTCATCGTTATCACGATTTTTGTTTAAGAGAGAAAAACCTTGACAGGGAGGACCGCCGATAACAATGTCTGCTTTCGGTATTTTCGTATTTTTATTAGCAAGGATTAGTGATAAATCTCCTTCGATGCAATGGTTTCCGAAATTTTTATTATATGTCTCAACAGCATCGTGATTGAAATCATTTGCCCAAACTATCTGTGTAGAAATGGGGGCAAAACGTGTAAAACCCAGCGTCAAACCGCCCGCACCTGAAAATAAATCAATAATACGGATATTCGATTTCTTTTTCTTGCTTCTTTTTGTTTCTTTTTTCATAACTGGAGGGAGAAAATATAGAAATATTGTCTAAATTTTTTGCAAAATTTTACTGTTTATTGATGCAAACGTCAACTGCCGGAAACCTGCGGAACAGAAACCGCAAATAATGCTTATACGCGGGGACTTGTTTTGACACTTACCGATACTTGCATCGGTACGGAACCCCGCCGTCTCTTTGAAGTGGTTTTTAATTTGGTGTAATGAATCGGTATTTATGAATTATTGTTTATTTTTTATAATATTTGAGTTGTTTTTTTATGAATTACTTTTTTTATCCATTTACTTGAAAGGAGTCTATTATGGATATGTATGACAAAAATATTTGAACGTTATGAAACAAAGGGAACTTTTGCTGTTCTTGTACGAAACAATAAATTATTCCGTCTGATATATTACCAATTTTTATTTATTCTGTATTTTCATATTTTCAAAAAAATAGAGTAAGCGGTATAATCAAAATCGAGCTGCCCTAATGTTAAATAATAAAATATGTAATATACTCTTTACAATTTAAATTTCGGTTGCTTTTATTTAAATGCGCTGTATTATGAAATTCGGCGGTGTTAAAGTTATTCATTAAAAAGTCTGCATTTCAATTAAGATTAGTCCGAATAACTCGAACCGGAAATTAAAGTGAAAGCATTTTAAAAAGTTGTAAAATAAACAGAGTTCACAACAATGTTCCAGTCTATTATGTTTATTGAGTTTTAAATATTGTATATGTATATATAGTATATTTGAATATTAAATAAAAAAATCTGATAAAAGATTATCATTTATTTATTATTCTCCAAGATATTATTCTTCAAAACATTACTAAAGGATAAAAGAATTAAAATGATTCGTACAGAAGATTTAACTAAACAGTACGGTAAACTGTTTGCAGTGAAAAATTTGAAAATTGATCTTGTTGAAGGCGACCTCTTTGGTTTTATTGGTCCCAACGGAGCAGGTAAGACAACAACAATGAAAATACTCGCAACATTGCTGCAGCCTACTTGGGGCGAAGCATACGTTTGTGATATGTCGATCTACACGAAAGCGCCGGAGATACGCCGGCGGATTGGTTACATGCCGGATTTTTTCGGTGTATATGATGACATGAAAGTTATCGAATATCTTGAATTTTTTGCGGCGGCATATCGAATCAGCGGAAACAAACGCCGAAAAGTCTGCGAAGAGATGCTTGAATTAGTTGACTTGAGCTATAAACGCGATGCGATGGCAACAAGTCTTTCAAGAGGAATGACACAACGACTCGGTCTAGCTAGAGTCCTTTTACACGACCCGCAAGTATTGCTGCTCGACGAACCGGCAAGCGGACTCGACCCGCGCGCAAGAATCGAAATGAGAGAATTATTAAAACGTCTTGGAGAACGCGGAAAGACAATTATGGTCAGTTCTCATATACTGCCCGAACTCGCAGATGTTTGTAATAAAGTCGGAATTATTGAAAAAGGGGAGTTACTAGTAAATGCCGATGTAGTAGAAGTAATGCGGCAAGTAAGAGATCATCTTGTGATAAATGTAGAAGTAAACGGAAAACCGGAAGATGCCGCAAAATTACTCGAAAAACATAATGCCGTAAGTAGTATCGAAATTAAAAATAGTGTAATTCGTGTTTCGTTAGTAAAGGGAAAAAACGTTGACGACTATTCCGATCTGCCGACTATTCTGATACAAAATGGATTCAAAATAAAATCGTTCAAAGAAGACGAAATAAATCTCGAAACTGCATTTATGACTCTGACAAAAGGAGCAACCGCTTAGTTGAGTTAATTTATACGCATCGCATACGCTTTACATCGCCGAATTACATCGCCGAATTTCACCAGTACGAAACGCATAAATAAAGAGTAATATTGAGAACAGTTAAACTAATTTAATTCCGCATTGTTATTACAATTGTTTTATTTGGAAAGAAGTGATCAGATATTTTGTACAAAAGAAAATCTCTTTGTAAAAAATCTATTTACGGAGAATTTTTTTGTCGATTAAGCAAGGCGGTTTTGTGATTTATCTATTTTAAACCGGATTTATGTCCCCGCATCCGTGTACGTTGAATTGTGAATTATACGTATCGTAATCGTATTAGGAATTTCAATTTGGTCAAAACAGATTTGCTAAAACAGACATTAGTACAAAAAAATTTTTTTCACGAGGTAAAAAAATGAAAATTAGTAGAAAAGCATTTACACTTATCGAATTGCTGGTTGTAATCGGAATAATTGGTATTCTGATAGCTATACTTTTACCGGCAGTCCAATCGGCTCGTGAGGCTGCACGGCGTTTGTATTGTTCAAATAACATGAAACAAATGGCGTTAGCGGTTCACATGTTTAGTGACACCAACAATGGATTACCGCCGGTTTGTATTTTCGCAGGCAGACCGACAATTCACATGATACTTTGGCCGTACATTGAAAAACAAGCATTATACGACATGGCAAAAGAAGCTGGTCTTTTCGAGATGAACACTAATGCTGTAATCTGCAACGATTATTGGTGGCGAAGATTGACAGATGAGCAAAAGAAAATTTATGCGTCGGTTTCTATTTATCGTTGTCCTTCAAGTAATGGTTCGTACTCGCACAAAGAGCGGAAAAGAAATGACGGTACCGATAGAGGAAGAGGCTGCAGAGGTCCGACAACTGATTATATTACGTTAATTGTCAAACAAGCTGTTGCAGGACCAAATGAAATAAGTAACAACGGCGGGACACCAAATACAATACGAGGCTGGAATTTGTATAATGCTCAGCATGTCGGAGGAATTTACGGCGATCCGAAATATTTTTACGGCCCCTTTCGTGTGGCAAGTATAAGATATGAAAAACGTGCAAATGGTTGGCCGGATTTCATGGAACAAACTAAATCATGTGCGAAAGGAATAACAGGTTGGGAACCAAGAGATTCAATGGCATGGTGGATAGACGGCGCGTCGAATCAATTGATTTTCGCCGAAAAACATATTCCGTCGTGGGCTTTATACGGGAACTCCGGACGTGACGCTGAATCGTGGAACGGAGGATATCAAGTAACTGAGTATCCGTATTTTCACACTTGGATGGCAACAAATATCGCAAGACATGTTACTGATGTTCCGCATTTATTTGCAACAAGTCCAAACGACCCAATTACAATGAAACCGAATGCAGGAAGACAAAGATTTCCTAATTTATGTCTCGAAGACGCCGACAGAAGAGATTGGGAAGATAACGCACAATATAACAATCGATTAAACGAGAAAAGAACTGATACATACAATGAATTGAATCTTTCTTTAGGAAGCGCACATCCGGGAGTAGTTATGTTCGCAAGAGGTGACGGCTCTGTACATGCAATTTCAAAAAGCACAAAACCAAGCATAATTGTAAATCTAACAAGAGTTGACGAAGGAACACAATGGAGCGTCCTAGATAACAGAGATGCAGACAATCGACCGCGCGAAGAAAGATAAAATAATTTGAAAGATTGAATATTATACCATTCTTACTTTATAATCCGTCTTGACGTGTATTTTATGAATAGTTATTATTTGTGAGTTGTTTTTAATTCGTCAACAACAAAACAATTTTAATTATGAGTTACAATATCTCTCAAGATCAAATTCAGGAACTTTAAACGCAATATTGCAAGAATCGCGGTCATCGTTTTTCGGATCGTATTCGTGTAGTGATTTCGCTTGCTCGCGGATATCAAGTTTCAGATCTTGCTTTAATTTTTATGCTTGACTGCGATACTATTCGTCGTTATTTTCGTCTGGTATAAAAAAGGCAGTATCAATTGTTTTGTAGAAGAGTATCGCACAAAATTGGGAAAAATAATATTCGTTTTTCTACCTCCGTATTGGCCAAATCTGAATATTGTCGAAAGAATTTTGGAAATTTTTCAAAAATAAAATCCTGTACAATAAATATTATGAAAAGTTCGCGCAATTTTCTGAAGCATGTTTAGGCTTCTTTAAAAATATAAAGAAGTACAAGAATGAATTACAGACTCTACTCACCGAAAAATTCCGCATCACAAAAAAAATTACCGAATTTTAAAGTAGAAAGAGTATATATTACTTTTTTTATTTGACTACAGAATAAAAATAACCTAATATTAATGCATTAGACATAGCAACAGGCGCTATGCCGTTAAATTTCAACTTAAAAATAGGAAACTAGAAAAATGAAAAAATTTTTAACACTAATTTTTGTAGGATTGTATGTGTGTCTTGTTAGCGGATGTTGTTGCTGTTCAAGTAACCCTAATAATCCAACAACAACAACAACACAAAACGGACCATACTTAACGGTAACGATGTTAAGTACTTTGGGAAACAGATATTTATACGTTACAACTCGACCAATTGAACCTATCGAATATGTTTGGGTAGAATCAGATGAATATAGCGATAGTGGTCACTATTTTGGTGAGTATAATACATCAAACCAAACGGTACCACACGTAACAGAATGGTCTGATGGGAGTAAAACATTGACTGTCGGTGCTTTTGAAAATGCTACTTATACGCATACAGAAACCGGCGAATTTAATGATGATCAGTTCGTTATCAAAACTAATGCACCTATACAACCTAGCAATACGCGGTGGGTAGGAACAGCACCGAATAATTTGACTATAGCAGATTATAACGATTACGCCCCAGAAATATTAATTATGACATGGATAATAAATTTCGCTGATAATACTGATACAGACTATGTTCCTACACGCGGCGGTTATTCATTGAAAAATCGCCCAAACAACGAAACTAATAACGATGATGACAACGACACTGAAGATGAGAATAATAATATAACTACAAATGATGGTGTACCAGCATTTTAATTTGTATTACAACAATTATTTTAATATATTCAGTGGAATTTTTGTAAACATGTTAGAACACAAATAATCACCAATGTAGAGACACTGAAATATTATACTTCTTGTACTTTAAAATTCGTTTTTTATTTTATAATTAAAAATATTGTCAATAAACATTGCAATAGTTTTGAGTAAATACAACTTGTTTTCGAGTCAAAAAATGTCCACGAATTCGCCCCGTAGGGGTAATCAGCCATAACGTAGGGTAATGCCCTACTGTATGGTTTCACCTTTGAAATAAAGCCCTGAAAGGACACAAGCCCAAAGATCATAATCTTGTTGCTGTTGCTCTTACAGGGTTTGGGCGTTTTATATTTGTTACGTATGGCGTTATCCAACGCTAATGCTAGTTGCCCCTTCAGGGCGATTTCAGTGAAATTTTCTATTACAATATTTGTTGCAAAAATATTTTGTAATAAAATCTTTCCGCTAGTATATTACAAAAATTTTATTTACCGTTTACTCCCCCTTGTACAATAATAATTTTTGATATAATGACTAACTAACTTTTTATTACGAAATGCTATTTAGTTAAGAGCAGCTATGAATTTTATGATATACTAAAACTAAAAATATTACTTATCGAGTTATGTTTCTTTGTATTGACAGTTTTTTGAATTTCAATATCACTTTGTATGAAAATTAATGACATACTTTCCACACTTGAAATTTCGATTTTTTAAAAGAACATAATATACATTTACATAAAAACACAAAAAACGAAATTAAAGCATACGGAAGATAATAAGGTTTGTTGAAACGATTAAAATATGTTTATGCAAATTTGGCTGATATATACCTTTCTTACTTCATAATTTGTCTTGACGTTTATTTTATGAATAGTTATTATTTGCGAGTTGTTTTTAATTCGTCAACAACAATTTAATTATGAGTTATCATTTCACCAAAAAGCAAATTCGGATTTAAAAATATACTCATTGTACTTTAAAATTCGGTTTTTTATAAATATACAAATTACGTTTCATGCTTGAATTTTCAGTATTTTTCGTAATCATATATAAAATTTTTATAACCAATTTAATTTTTTAAAATTTCAAAAAAGAATTCCCATGAAAACAAATTTTCTCTTTTCCATTATGACGTTTTTTTTCCTGTTCAATCTGACAGCTTTGGCACAGGAATCTGCTGGTACAATAGATGCGGTAACTCTTGAAAAATGGAGTAGTCCTTATCGCGGTTGGCATTATTATCCTGATCCGATTATTCCGTCCGATTATAAAATTCCAGACGCACCCGGGTTCAAAAATTACGA
>JAITKS010000163.1 GCA_031278315.1 Planctomycetaceae bacterium
CGGTACACCTGTCTCCAACTCACCCCAGACTTTTTCACCTATTTGGCCGACATCGATCAATCCCAGTCCCCCGTCGGGGGGGGGCGGCCCCCCGCCCCGTTTAGGGTTGCCCCCGTCCCAAATAATGTTGTCCCCGCCCAGGTTATGGTTGCACCCGCCCAGGTTATGGTTGTCCCCGCCCAGGTTATGGTTGCCCTCGCCCCTACGGATTTCACCAAAAATACATTCGCGGTTTGGGGTACATATTGTAATGAAATACAATCCTGCCTGCGAATAATCGTATTCTTTCAATCGTATTGAACGGCGATGGTGAATATTCGGATTATATTTCTGTCTATTCAATTCCATATCCTAATTCTTTAAACAAATTCAACAAAATTCTTTTTCCGACTGCCTTTGCTGATTGAGCAAGTCGGCAATTACTGTTTTTATGGAATTCTTCTGAATCTCGTTTTGACTAGAATTAAATGTAATAGCAGCATCGACACACCTAATAATAATGGATAACGATAAAATTCTTTGTATTGAGTGTACACTCTGCCTTCGTAAGTTGTTTTTTCTAGCCGATCAATTTCGGCATATACTTTTTCCAGAGTATCTGTACTATTAGAACTATAATATTGTCCGCCGCTTATTTCTGCAACTTTGCGTAACGTTTCGTCATCGACTGCTGTTACCTGCATTCTGCTAAATAAATTTGTTCTGTCAACTTTCGATCCTATTCCAATTGTATAAATTTTAATTCCTAAAGTTTTAGCTATTTCTGCTGCTTCTATAGGTTCAAGTTCGCCAAAATTTTGTGCGCCGTCGGAAAGAAGAATAATTACTTTACTTTTTGCTTTTATATTTTTAAGTCTATCGCATGCAATTGCAATTGTATCTCCGATTGCTGTCATATTTTCTTCTTCGAATGTTTGGCTTAATTGTCTCAAGTCAGCGCCGCGTCTTATGAATTTAGGTTTTTCAATTAAATTTACTTGTCCCAGCATTTCAAGTAAAGTTGCGTGATCAAGTGTCATCGGGCAAAATGCATCTACGTATCCGCCAAATGCAATCAAACCTATCATGTCATCTTTACGGCCTTTCAAATCACCGTCATTTCCTTTTACGAAATCACGAAATACTTTCTTGACAGCCTGTAATCGATTGACTTGTTTACCGTCAATTACAAAATCTTCCGCTGCCATCGATCCGCTGCGGTCAACACACATAGCGATTGCTATTCCCTCTGTCCGAATACGATACTCCTCGATACCCGCCTGCGGACGTGCAAGTGATAATATCAAACATACAACTCCACAATAAAATAACAAAGGTAATAATCTGCCTATCCGCTGTATAAACGTAATTGGTAAACTTTTTAGAATCGCAACACTGCTAAATATTACGCCAAAACGTTTACGCCGAAATTCAAGTTCTACCGCTAATAACAAAAGCGGTATCAAAAATAAAAGATAATAAGGTGAATAAAATCTAAACATTTGTAATTATTTTGTAGAATTTTAAACTATTGTGAATTTCTAAAAATTATTTTATGGAGAATGCGGATGTTTCGCATTGTCTTTGTATGATTTTCATATTTTGAAATTCGGTTTTATTTTTTGTAACAAAAAATCGAGTATTCAAAACCGAATTTTCGTGTTTGTTATTCTCTGATAATAGTTGCGATTTTTGAATTATTTTGTCCTTGAGTATGATTCGCTGATTCATCAACTATTACTGAATAGACATCTGATTCTTTTATTTTTCCAATTGGCACAATCCATTGTTTTTCGTTGTAGCATAATTTGTAAGTGTATCCTGCGGCAATTGCTAAAATTATTCCGACCGACGCTGCTTGTAAAAATAATAATCCTGAAATAGGTTGATAAAATAATATTATCGGCAAAACTACGACCAAACCGCTAACCAAACCGGCATAACGTGTTTTCGGAAAGTAGATCAAAATCAATCCTGCTAACAGCGCAATCGAACTAGAAATCAAAACAATAATCGACCCGTCAACTACAAAAAACGATGTCAATTCTGCTTGAGAAATCGAACTAAACAAAAATTGCGGCGCATTACTTGAAATCACAATGTTATCGATATTTTTTTCAGAAATACCTATATCTGACATTGTAAAAGCCAATTTCGGCTTTGTAAATAAACTGTTATACGTGTGTTTATATTCGGGTATCCATCCTGCTGGTGCGAATGGAATAAACTTACCGGGCGGCAGAATTAATTGTAGATATTTACGTCTGACTAAAACGTCGCCGCTGAATTGCGGCAATGAAATTTGAAATTGTTGAATTTTGTTACGAAAAATACCAGACTGTTGATACCACATTTCGATAATATTTGATTGTTCGTTTTCAGATTCATGCAGCGGAATAATAACTATTTGTTGTTCTTCTTTGAACTCTACGGGGATTACGTTACCGTTTTTTTTCACGGTGATTTTTGCGGTGTCAACGTGTTCAGGTATTCGGATTGACAGAGTATCGCGGCTGCTGTTGATTACAAAAACTGCGTGATCAAGCCGGACAGAATCAGTGAGCCAAGTTTGAACCCAAACGCGTTCAACGATTGTTGTACCGAATATATCGCGGGAGCTTGCCGAGATTAGTAACATTAAACGATTCGGAGCAATATCGGGCAATGCAGTATTATCAGATTCAGGTTGTTCCGTGCCGTAGTGTGTTGACTCGAAAACGATTGTTCGTTGTTGTTGTAATTTGATTTTGGTTTGATTATTTTGCGGTTTGGTTAAGTCAGAATTTTTCGGGTTGGTTTTATTTTCAGTATTATTATCGGTGAGATTATTTGGTTGTGTATTATTTTGTGTAACGATAATTGGTGAAACTGTTCCGATTTTTTTCCAATCTGATTTTGATTCTTCGCGCAATTCAGAATTTACTCCAGCGTGTGCAATCAGATTTACTTTGTGTGAATTTATTGTAACGTTTAATGGTTTGACAAAAGGAATCGTTACAGATTTCGACAAATCTTCGGATACATTTATCGGCGGAATGCTGTATTTAATACCCAGCTCGAATTTACCGATCATAGCTTCGGGCAGCATAATAAATTTTTTGATATAGCCGTTTTGGGATTCTTCGGCGGTATTTTCTGATGTTGTCATATCTCTTATACGCAGGATTGTATTTCCGATAAAGGCTTGTATTCCGCCGTATTCGTCGTTACTGTTTGTATCGAGAACTTGCGGGACAGCTAGAATAATTTTATCAACAGGTTCATAAGCAACGTCGTAAGATATTGTTTCGTAGATTTGTTCTTTGAGGTCGAGTAATCGGATATCGGTTTTGATAGCGGTTTCGATTTTTTGTTTATAAAATTCAATTTCTGTAACGAAAATCGGATTAAGTAAATCAGATTGGTAGATTAGCGGTTCACGTTGTCTTGGCGGTAATTCTATATTGATACGAGCTGTTCGCCGATTTATGCGAGTCAATCCGACAGTGTGTGTTTTATTTGAATTGTTCGTATCGATTACGGGTACAAGGTCAACGTTATCTTCGGGGATGATAACGGCGACTGACGGTTCTACCCAATTAGCTTGAGGCTGCGGGAAACGCAATGATAATAATTTACGTTCAGGTTGTAATTTACTTATTGACGGCAGAGATTCGGGATCGAATTTTCTATTTAATTTCAGTTCGATCTCGAAATCTTCTTGAGGAATATTTGTGAGCGGGATATTTAATATTCCGTCTGATGTTTGTTCGATTCCTCCGGTATTGATTATATTTGCCGGCGAGATTTCTCCGTTCCATTTCCAATCGAAAAGTTGCACGTTTATAGAATGATTTTGCGACCATGGCGAACTACAAGCGAGCCGCATTATCATTACGAGATTTCCTTTTTCGACTTTGACCTGATATTCAGGCTTAATATTTGTACGAACTTGCGGAGTTATAATTTGACCTCGCAACATAAATGGTTGAAGTGAGAATCGGAATTGAGCTGTAATTTCGTCCCGTACTTCTTCGGTATTCGGATCAATTCGATTTATACCGCGTACAGAACGCCAATTCGGACGTGTACCGTCTGGAATTGTTATTGACAACGTACCAACTTGACGTTGTGCACCGATTACGTCGAAACCTTCGATGTCGTACCAATCGCTAGCAACTGCGGGCGGAGAGGAGGAAGTCGATGATGACGTTGACGCCGAGCTTTGAAGTTGACGCAATGCTATTAGGCGGACATTAAGCGGACCTAATGTTTTTTGAGATGATTGAATTTCGACAATTGCGGTTTTATTGATTTGAGATTGTGTTTCGTTGGATTCGGCGGATTTATTTTTTTGTTTATTGATCGTGTTACGTTCTTCGGTCGAGAGCATGCGGATAGAGTAACCGCCGTTGTTTGCGAATTTATCAGAATTTTCGAGATCGAGAATTGTATCTTGCGGCAGGCGGACGAGAATTTTATCGAATGTATTTTGTAAACTTCGCACCGGCAAAGTTGCGTCGTAGGAGATAAACCGCCGATCGAATTGAACGATTATATTAGCGTCTTTGATTTCGAGAATTGGGCGTGATGCGGTTATTTTAGTATTTTTTTTGCGCCATGTTATTTCGAAGTTTGGTTTTAAGCCGAGCATGGTGAATCGTGTTGACTTACCGTTATCAATTTGTGAGCTTTCGATCAATGGCGCTTGAGTTGTTGCGGTAATATCGGGTGATGGTATTGTGAGGACAAATTGTGAGCTAATCGCATGAGGAAATGAAATAGCGAGTTTACTGCTTCCTTCGGCAAGTTGACTAATCGGAAACCAAAGTGTAAGCGATATTTCATGATGTTCTCCAGCCGTTGTTAATGGCGGAGACGACGATGATATTGCTGTCGCCGTTGTTGCTGTTGTTAATGTTGTCGCTGCTGTTGTCGTTGTTGTTGTTGCGGGCGATGATGTTATCGCAGATGGTACTGTGGATAAATTCGGTGTTGAATTCGGAGTTGAACTTAGTGTTGAATTCTGGGTTGAATTCGGGATTGAATTTGGGGTGATGTCATTGTTATTTTTATTTTTTTGTTCAGACAATTTCTGTTGTGGAGTTGAGTCAATTGGACTGATAACGGCGATATATTGACCGTCACTTGGATCGACGGTGATGATAAAGTTAGATTTACCTGAATAATTGTACGATAATTCGGGTTCATTATTTTTCGAGTTTGTTGTGATAGGAAATACGCCTTCTTTTAAGCCGAGTGGAATTTTTATAGTTTTTTCATTATTTGTTGTGATATTAAGTTGAATATTAGTTTCAATTCGTGAATCAACGAGTTTTCCTTTTGCGGTAATGCTGTTGATAGTGAAATTTTGTGTAGTGATATTTTCACCGGACAATAGAAATCGTGCGAAATCTTCGAGAACATCTACGGACCAACCGCCCGGCAGTACAACTGAATGACCGTTAGCGGAGTTGAATAAAACAACTGCGTCATGTTTTTCGCGTTTAGTTGTTATGCGTTTTGAATCTTGTGTGATATGGGAATTTGTTGATGACTCGTTAGTTAGTGTTGGGTTATTATTGGGTGTAGAGATTGAAGGTTGAGTTGTGTTGTTTTGAAGTGATGACGAAGACGGCGGTGACGAAGATGAATATGCGGGAGTTGGATATGTCGGCAAGGACAATCCAGATGTTTGTGCGTTCAGAATTTGATTACAAAGATTCGTAAAAGGAATCAATAGAAAAAAAAACGCAAAATAAAAAAGAAGATAAAATAAATTATTAAATGAATTTTTCATATATTTTTCAATCTTTATAATTATTCGTAGAATATTTTATTGGAATATTTTTTTTGCCGCGAGTTTGTGAAATTTGTAATATATATAAATGTACTTTCCAAAAATTTAAACTTAAATTTCGTGTAATGTATCATTGGAATTTTTGCAGTCATCATTATCAGTCATCATTATATATAGTAGTAATTTTAAAGATTAATCAAACCAACCCTGAAAGTACGTCAGGAATAATAGTGTATGTGATTAATGATTCGAACTTAAAGCCGGTGTTAATTCCCGCATACGAACTAACCACTAACCACTGATATTTATTGCGAATGAAATCAAATGCGTATAAATATGGACAACTTGCAAAGGTTTGGAATTTTACCACACAACATTTTTTGTACAACTCTTTTTACAATTCTCCGAATACAAAATAGAAAAAACGCAAAATAATCGGTGAAATAATTTATTGTATCAGGATCGCGGTCGTCTCGACCGCATCTTTAGGCGTTTTTTGTACAAAAAAGATGCAGGCGGGACGCCTGCGTTCCCGCCGGCTAAAATATTTTTTAGTAATTCAATTAAATTTAAAATCTAAAATTACAAAATCTGATTTCTCTGTGTTCTCTGTGTCCTCTGTGGTTAATAAAAAAAATATTCCACTGATATATTACTAAAAAAAGAATTTTAAAGTGTAATTGGTATAAAACATAATTTATTGTTACTGGAATGTTATTATTTTGTCTGTATCTTTAGATTTTTTTTTGACAGGATTTTTAGGGCTTCTTCCGTATGTTTTAGTTTATGGAAGGAGCTTAAATGTACCCTAATGTTTTTTACGAAACTTTAATGTAAAATACAAATCGTGTAATATTACTGTTATTAAAAATTTTATTCTTGTGAGCGGATAATTTTTGATTTTGTGATATTATTGGTCAGAATAATTTTAAGATTTCTACTATATTTTAGATTTAGATGATAGATATGTCTTTAGATAAAGAGACGATATTGATATTGGATTTCGGCACGCAGTATTTACAGCTTATAGCTAGGCGAGTGCGTGAGTTAGGAGTTTATTCCCGTGTTGTTTCTTATTCGGTTTCGGCGGAGGAGGTAAAGTCATTTTCACCTTGCGGAATAATTTTGAGCGGTAGTCCTTCGAGTGTTTATTGTGAAACTGGCCGTAGTTGTGATCCGAAGATATTTGAGTTGGGCGTACCTGTACTTGGAATTTGTTATGGGATGCAAGTTATGACAAGATTTTTCGGCGGTGAGGTCACGCCTGCGAGTAATCGTGAGTATGGTCGTGCGTCGATTCAGCTGACGGATTTGGGCGAGTCGTCGATTTTTTTTGCTAGTACGCCGCCGGTTCAAAATGTGTGGATGAGTCATGGGGATCATGTAACGAGGGTGCCGGAAGAGTTTGAGTTACTTGCGAGATCGTTTGGCAGTCCGGTTTGTGCGGTTCGGCATCGGTCGAAGCCGTTATTTGGGTTACAATTTCATCCTGAGGTTATTCATACTGATTATGGTGTGGACATATTTAAGAATTTTGTTTATGGGATTTGCGGTTGTCAGCAGAACTGGACGATGCATAATTTTGCGGAGTTAGCGGTAGAGCGTTTTCGCAATGAGATCGGCGGCAGCGATGTAATTTGCGGGTTGTCGGGCGGTGTGGATTCTGCTGTTGTGGCGGCAATTTTGTATCGGGCGATTGGGCGGCAGTTAAAGTGTATTTTGGTTGACAATGGTTTAATGCGTAAGGGTGAAGTTGAAGCGGTGATAAGGATGTTTCGGAATCATTTTGATATTGAGTTATTAGTGATTGATGCTTCGTCTGATTTTATGGGGTGTCTTATTGGGGTTGAAGACCCGCAAGAAAAGCGGCGTCGAATTGGTCATTGTTTTATTGAGGTATTTTCTGGAGCAGCGAAAAAATTTAACAATGCAAAATTTCTAGCGCAGGGAACGATTTATCCTGACATTATTGAGAGCGGGAGTAGTCTTGATCCTAAAAGTGACAAGCCGGCGGCGACGATCAAATTGCATCATAATGTTGGCGGGTTACCGGAAGAGATGGATTTTGAATTAGTTGAGCCGTTACGTGAATTATTCAAAGACGAGGTGCGGAAGCTTGGAATTGAGTTAGGATTACCGGTTGAATTTGTGGGGAGGCATCCGTTTCCTGGACCGGGTTTAGCGGTGAGATGTTTAGGCGAGGTTACGAAAGAAAAATTGGACAGGTTACGAGAAGCGGATGCGATTGTGATTGAGGAAATTATAAAGGCGGAATGGTATGATAAAATTTCGCAAGCGTTTGCTGTTTTGTTACCGGTTAAGAGTGTTGGTGTGATGGGTGACGGACGAACTTATGATGATGCGATAGCAATTAGATGTGTTAAGACGGATGATTTCATGACGGCGGATTGGTCGGAGTTACCGGATTATTTGTTACGAAAAATTTCGACGCGGATTATAAATGAGGTTATTGGGATAAATCGTGTTGTTTATGACATAAGTTCAAAACCGCCTGCAACCATAGAGTGGGAATAAAACAAAAGAGAAAGAGTGAGAAGTAATACATCAGTTGAATTTTTGTAAAATACGAAACAAAAAAAAACTAAATACACGAAAATTACTTAAAAAAACCTTTTGTGTGTTTCGTATTTCAAAAAATTATCGGCGTATGTATAATGTATTTTATTAAATAGTTAGATTTGACGAATTTATTGTAAATTTCGTGAAAATAATAACTAATAACAAACAAACAACTAACAACTAACAATTCAAAAAAAAGGAGATTAAAAATGAAAAGTACAAAATCAATATTTTTTGTAACAACAATTATGATATGTGTAGTTTGGTCTTTTTTTGCGGTGCCGGTTTTTGCCGACGACAATAAAATAGAAAAACTATCAGAATACATGCGTATTTCAACGCAAGAAGGAAAAATTTATCCGATTTCTTTCGATGTACCAATCGTAAAATTTAAAAATAAAAAAAATGGTGTTGAAGTTACTCTAATAGGTGCTATTCATATCGCCGACAAAAAATATTACGAAGAACTTAATGAAGAATTCAAAAAATATGAATCAGTCTTGTTTGAAGCTGTTATCGATACTAGCAAGAACAAAAATAAAAACAAAAAAAACATTATCGATAAAAAAGATATAAAAGATATTTTCGAACAAAAAAACAAAAAACCTAATAATGAATTTATAACCGAAATTCTAGATTTAACTCATCAAATGGATCATATTAATTATCTAGCCGATAATATGGTTCACGCTGATTTGACTTTGGATGAGTTTATACGGCGTGAATTGGCTCGTGAAGATATTTTTATATCTTTTATTATTAACAGCTTGTCAGGAATGAAAGAAGATAATTTGTCAAACGCGTTAGATTTACAAGGACGTTTAATCGGTTCATTATTAGCGTCGAATCCTGCACTTTCATTAAAACGAAATATAGCAAGAATGTTTACAAGTGAAATATTAACTGATTTAAGTTTACCTAAAGAAGGTTCTGTAATAATAACAGAACGAAACGCCGCAGCGTTGAAAGTATTAAGAAAAGAAATCAAAAAAGGTACAAAAAAAATTGCAATTTTCTACGGTTGCGCACATCTGCCTGAATTCGCAGCCTCATTGAAAAAAGATTTCAAAATGGAAAAAATAGAAACAAAATGGATCACCGCATGGAACTTAACAAAAAAGAAATCAAAAGAAAAGAAATAATACAGAAAGGTAATATATCAGTGGAATAATTGTTTTTCAATTTTTTGTAATTTTTAAACACGAAATACACGAAAAAGAGCTAAATATCAAGAAGTCCCGCTAGGGACGACACTTTATAGAGATATGAGATATGGGTAAAATCTAAAATAACCAAACCACTTAATAAAGTGTCGTCCCTGCGGGACTTGATAGGTAGGTGATTGATAAGCCGTTTCAAATTTATAACTCAAAAAAGTTGAAAACAAAAAATTTCACTGATATATTACTTTGATTTTATTTTTCCGTTAATTCTTTTTTATCTCAAAGATTCAAATTGATAAATGCGGATTGCCTATAATTTCTAAGCTCAAATTGATCTTGACCAATACCGCTAAACTTATTACAATGCTGCCCGCGTTACGGATTGTATCCGTTTTTTACGGATTGTATCCGTTTTTTAAAAGTCCGATAAAACTCGTTGGAAGTATTTTTCGGATCAATAATTTTTTTGAAATTCGTCAAGAGCATACACATCGTATCATTCGTAATATCATTCGTATTATGAATTTCGATGTCACAAAAACTATTCATTACAAATGCCTGATTTCAATTCGATAATCCGGCAGCCAAAATCGAAAATTAAATCGAGAACAACTTAAAACTATAACCAATATAGATAACAAAATTGATTCCGATTTTACGATTACAATCGCAGCTCCAAAATGATGAATTTCTTTAACAACTTTCACTAAACCTAAACCTTAAAACAAAATTAACATGACTTTCACAAATAAAAAAACTTGTACAAATCAATTTGCCGCTGACAATTTTTATTTCCTGCCGCTTTCCGCTTTTCAATTCGGAATATTTTTTTTAGCGGTAACAATAATTTGCGGCAGTAATATAGTAAATGCCCAGTCTAACCCGATGCGTTCTAATACACCATCGGCAGCATCCGCACCCAATGCGGCAGCAGGATCAAATACAATATCATCAACGACAAATCAACAAAGTAATCAGACTTTAGATAAAGAAATTCAAGAAGCGTATGATAAAGCGACAGCTGCATTCAAAGAATCGAAATTTGACGAAGCACTCGATATCTTAAAAACGATATATGCAAAACGTCCTGAAACGACGCCTCCGCGAATTTTAATGGCTAGCATGTTCGCTCAAGCAAAACTCGGCGAAGCTGTACGTGCTGCTCTCGAAATGGGAACCGAAGAAACTCCCAACGATCCAGAGGCATATCTTTTACTCGGCGAAATTGCATTGCGTCAAGGTAACCTTACAGCAACAGATTTATTATTGCGGAAAGCAGCCGAAACTGTTAACGGCTATTCGGCTAACATAACCCGCAAAAAGAATCTAACTATTTCGACATTGCGATTATATTCCACCTTGTACGAAGTACGGCGGCGCTGGGAACAAATGGAACAATGCATCGACCAATTAATTCAACAAGAAGGTCAAAATGCAACTTTATTGCGCCGAAAAGGAATAGCAATATTTAATCTAAAACGAGACGACGAAGCAAAAAAGATTTTCCTACAAGCCGACCAACTCGATCAAACCAATAAAGGAACAGACCCTAAAGGAACAGAATCTAAAGGACTTCCCGCCGACGCAGCAATGTCGCAACTTTACTTGACACGCGGCGATAAAGATACAGCAAGAAAATATCTTGAAGCAGCATTAGCAACATATCCAAAATCAAAAGATGTGTTAATTCTGACTGTCCAAATGCGGATAAACGACGACAAATTAGAAGAAGCAATGCCGATAGCTCAAAAATTATTAGCCGAAGACCCAACATCAGCTCCAGCTAGAAGATTGTGCGCAACTGTAGCTCTGTATTTGCAAAATTATACTTTAGCAGAAGATTTATTTCAGAACTTGTTATTAGAATCGCCGTCTGACGCACAAGCTCAAAATGGTTTGGCTTTAGCACTATGCGAACAAGATAAAAATCCAGAAAAACTAAAACGCGCTCTTGAATACGCTGTTGATAATGTTCGTAAAAATCAAAACAACGGCGAATTTTGGGGAACACTAGGATGGATTCAATACAAATTAAATAACCTAAACGATGCCGAAAATTCATTGAGACGAGCAGCCTCAACAGGTTCAATAAATGCAGCAACAGCATACTATACCGCAAAACTCGCAATGAAAAATAACAAAAACGACGATGCAAAACAATTCCTGACCCTTGCACTTAAAGGCGATCATCAATTTGCTAAACGCCGCGAAGCTGCAAAACTACTAAACGAATTGACAAAATAAAAAAAAGAATAATAAATCAGCGGAATTTTTGGCTCTCACTTTTTTGAGGTTATGAATTTTAAAATTAACCTCATTTTGTCACCTAATTTTTTTGAGATTACGAAACACACGAAATAACAAATACACGAAAAATTTTATTTCATATTTTTTGTCTATTTCGTTTTTTCGTGAATTTCGTATCTCAAAAAAAAACAAAAATTTCACTGATATATTACTTATTGTTCGGAATTATTATATTCTGATAGTTATTCGATTGATGATTATTTGTGTTGCGATTATGCAATAAGGTAGGCGGCGTTTCGTTGAAATTCCGTACCAACACAGTATGTACCAATTATCGTTGTGAATTTAATTCATGACGGCAGCCGAAATATCGTTCCGGTCTATTGCAGTCTTTCGGCGGAATGTCGTCAACTCCTTGAATTATCAATCACTTAAACCGCTAACCTTTTATTGAATGGTGTAAACAGTTACGATTTTTCTTTTATCAATCTTGACGGACTAATGCTTTCAGTTTGGCAATAATTGTATCATAACCATTTAATTCATGCGGAATAGGGCATTTTGTACAATTTTTAATTTTCTTTGTTTTACCGACATACTCAAAATGTCCGCCGCATTGATCGCCCAAAAAATAAAGCGGACAATAACAAAACAAACAATTAAACGTTTCCGTGTCAACTCCTTGATGACACGGAAAATACATACATTCCGTATTTCTAAAAAATTTGTAACTATTTTTCATGGTTCGGTATTTTCTTTGAGTTTTATTGTTTCATATAAAATGGCGTTGATAATAGCGGCAGCGACATTGCTTCCGCCTTTCCTGCCGCGTGAAACAATAAATGGAATATTAAGTTCCATAATCAATTCCTTGGATTCCGCAACATTGACAAAACCAACTGGAACTCCAATAATAAGACACGGTTTGCAATATCCCTGCATAATCATTTCGTACAATTTAATGAGTGCGGTTGGTGCATTGCCGATAGCAAACAGGATTGGAGCCGAAACATTTTGAACTGCAAATTCCATTGCTGCGGCGGAACGGGTTGTTTCATTAATTTTAGCCCGTTCCAATACTTCGGGGGAATCAATAAAACAGTGAACCGAACTTTTTAATTGTTCAAGACCTTTCTTATTAATACCGGCTTTCACCATCTGCGTATCAGTTACAATATTAACTCCCTGTTTCAGAATATTGACTGTTTTTTCCATCACATCTTCCGAAAAAACAAGGTTTTCAAGATAATCAAAATCCGCTGTTGTATGAATCACCCGTTGAATTATCGGTGCATTATTACCAAGCGGTTGTTTCTCTTTCAGTAATCCGGCGATGATTTCAAAACTCTTTTTTTCGATCTCAACAGGATTTGTGATAAATCTTTTGTTATTATTCATTTTTGTTGTAATTTATTTTTGTACTGAAAACATGTTTTGATCAATCCTTCGGCAAGTTTTTTGTTACCGAAAAAGTGAATATGAGGATAACCGGCAAAAATATTTTTCGCTGCAACAATACAGGGATAAGAATTTTCGCTGCTCAATTTTGTTGCAGTAAAAACATTGCCTTCATCATTACTTTGGGAATAATGAAAGGAATGAGCGTTAATTGTATCACCTTGAGAACAAAGCATCGTATCGTGATTCGCCGTCAATTTAACGTAGCCAAAATTCTGAAGACGATTGGTCATAACGGCATTTCCGGCAATGATTCCGAGCATCGAATATCGTACACCTTGAATATCAGTCAGACTTTCTTGCAAATACATAAAACCGCCGCATTCTGCGTAAATGGGTAATCCAAGTTGATATTTCCGGCGAATACTTTCTTTGAGATCGCAATTCTTTTCCAGATGTGCCGCATAAAGTTCCGGGTAACCGCCCCAAAACAGAAGCCCGTCGGCATTATCCGGTATTGTGCGGTCATGTAATGGAGAAAAATAATGTAACTCCGCTCCCAAGTTCTTAAAAAGTTGATGATTATCTTCATAATGAAAACAAAAAGCTTCGTCGTAAGCCGCATAAAGTTTGACAGAATAATTTTGTTTCTGAAAATTAGAACAAGTTTCAAAAATTGATTCCGTTTCGTTAAGTTCTTTGGCATCCGCCGCCAATTCGAGAAGTGTATCAAAACAGATTGATTTTTCGGCGTTTTCGGCAAGTATTGCAATTTTGTTTTGAATATCTGAAATTTCGTTTGCCGTCAACAATCCCAGATGCCGTGATTCAATAGAAACCTCCGGTATTTCCGGCATAAAACCAATCACGCGGATTCCAACCTTGCTCTCAATCATTTTCTTATAAAAAGGATACGCTGCCGAAGCAGTTCGATTGAGAATAATCGCAACAATATTATTCTTTTCAAATTCCAGAAAACCTTTGATTTCCGCACACAAAGACAGGGATTTTCCTTTTACGTTCACAATCAATACAACAGGTGTATTTGTAATTTGTGACAAATAATTAGTTGAAGCATTGCCTGTATCGCCAATTCCGTCGTAAAGTCCCATGACACCTTCGATGACGGCAATATCACAGGTTTGCGTATGTAACCGCAAAGAATAATGTACACCATTTTCATTCATAAGAACGGAATCAAGATTATATGTTTCCGTTTGTGCTGCTTTTGTGAGAAACATCGGGTCAATATAATCTGGTCCGCATTTAAATGAAACGGTTTTTTTATTTCGTTGTTTCAGTACGGAAAGTATGGCGCAGGTGATCATTGTTTTACCGCATCCGCTTCCGGTTCCTGCAATCATGATTCGCATGATTCCCTCCGTGTTCCTGTAACAATATAAACAGGATTTTGAGCCGTCATCATATCATAATTGCCGATTTTTTTTGACTTGGCAATATTGACACAAATTGTTTCCGTTTCCATTAATCCCAATGACGAATAAGCGTTAAGAATTTGATTCAAACTTTGTAAGGAAATGACATTGGCAACAATTTTGATTTTGGGATTCATTTCAACCAATGCTTTAATAATTGCATCAATATTCCCAGAACTTCCTCCGATAAACGCTTTATCGGGAACGGGAAGCTCTGCAAAATATTCGGGAGCCGAAGTTTTGATAACAATAATATTGAAGGCTCCATGTTTAATTCTATTTTGTTCAATTAATTCAAGAGCCGCATCATTTTTTTCAATTGCGTAAACGGTGCCTTCAAACGCACAACGTGCCATTTCGACGGACATGGAACCGGTTCCTGCTCCAATATCGTACAAAATATCTTTCGGCTGTATTGCGAGTTTTCTAATGGACTGACATCGTATTTCTTCTTTAGTCATCGGAACATGACCGCGAATAAAATCATCATCACGAATTGGTACAGACGGAATCCGTGCCGATTCATTTTCGATGTACATCACCGATAAATCATCAAAAGTCCTCTCTTTCAAAGTTACCGGTGTTCCCGTAACAATTTTTTCATCGGAACCGGACAATTTTTCACCGATCTGAATTTTTACATCAGTTAAACCGTTTTCGTACAAAATTCTGCATAAATCATGGGCTTTGTATTTTCCGCCGGTCAATACAAAGATTTTTCTATGATAAGCGGTCAAGGATACAATTCGTTCTTCCCGTCCATGTACACTAATTAACAGCGCATCGTCATAAGGAACGGAAATTTTTGCACTAAAATATTGAATACTGCTTATACCGTTGATCAATTCGATTTCGTACAAATTTGAAAATTCTTGTACAAGTTTTCGTGTAATACTGAAAAAACAACAATCGCCGCCGACAAGAACTGCTGTTGTTGTTGCTGCCGAACGCGGACAATTCAATTGCTGCATCAATCCGGTCAAATCAACATATTCAACCGACGGATCATTTTTAAAAAACCGTGAAAGACTTAGAACTTTATCAGCAGACCGAATAATATCAGCTGCCTTTTTTGTCCGAAAATCTTCATGACCGACACCCAAACCAATAATAAATAATTTTTTCATCAGAAATTATTCCTTAATACGATCCGTCAAAATATCGGCAAGCCGTTGATCAATACCCAATGATTTACCCATAATCACTTTAACATCAGGATAATGTAACAGACATTGGTTAATCATATTGGGAATATCTTCTTTCAGATGAATCCCGGAAAAAAGGAAATAAGGAACAACTTTTATTTCCGAAACGTTTTTTTCAACAAGTGCGGCGATTCCTTTTTCCAGTGTTTTATCGCTGAACTCCATAAAGGCGTATTCTATACAAAATTCCGGTATTTTGGGTTTCACCATATTTAAAAGTGAAATTAGTATTTCCTCTGTTTCCTTAATTCGGCTTCCGTGAGCCACAACTAAAATACCTTTCATTTTTGTTTTCCTTTCTTTATTATTGTAATTTTATAATTCAGGGTAAGCGGTATTTCGCCGAAATGTTACAAATCCGAAATACCGCAACGGTTTGAGGTTTAGTTACAATCAGTTACATTAGATGGTGTACTCAATTTATCCGACAAAGCGCATACGGCTCCGATAATCACAACGGACGGCGAAACCACATGATTCTGTTGCGACAATTCAAAGAGTGTTTCTAATGTTCCGACGAATTTTCGTTGCGTTTTTAGTGTGGCATTTTCAACAATGGCGGCAGGTGTTTTTCCATTCATACCGGCTTCAAGAAAACCGCTGCAAATATTTTCCAATGCGGCAATGCCCATTAAAATAATAATGGTACCGTTTAATCCGGCAAGTGATTTGAAATCAATATCGGGTTGTCCATTCTTTTTAGCGTGTCCTGTAACAATATGTAACGACGACGAGTAATCACGGTGCGTTAACGGAATTCCCGCATAAACACCGGCGGCAATTGCGGAGGAAACACCCGGAATGACTTCAAAGGGAATGCTGTTTTCGTACAAAAATTCTAGCTCTTCACCGCCGCGTCCGAACACAAAAGGATCACCGCCTTTTAGCCGAACAACATGTAATCCCTGTTTGGCTTTGGAAATCAACAGCGAAGCGATTTCTTCCTGTGAAACCGGATGTTTTCCGGTATGTTTTCCGACACAAATTTTCTCAACGGTATCGGGAATCATTGAAATAATCTCTTCTCCGACAAGCCGATCATAAAGAACAACATCGGCTTGTTTCAACCGATTTAATCCTTTGACGGTCATCAATTCCGCATCACCAGGACCGGCACCAATAAGTGTTACTTTCATTTGATTACCTTTTTGTAATATATCAGTGAAATTTTTTAATAATGAATATTCCTGTCCCGTTAGGGATGTTCTGTTGGTAGAAAACTAATGAGCGATTCTATAATATATCAGTGGAATTTTTGTTTTTGAGTCAAAAAATTGTCAACGAATTCGCGTAGAGTAGATAAGGGACGTTTCTGTTTAGGTTTAGCCCTACTCTGTATCCAGATTTCTCCTTTTGTGTCTCACTAGGCTCTTACCGTGCTTCCACGTCTCCCCCCCCTCCTCCCACCGGACATGTAGATTTCCCCCATCCGGCGGTCATTGATGTACTCACCGCAAGTTTTCACGAGTTGCCTTCTGTTCCTCTTGGGGAACACCCCATCCTTTCAGACGGTTTGAAACGATGTTGACCCTTCTCGCTTGACATTGCCAGCCAGTCTTCGCCTCGATTCGGAGAGATTTAGTCCGTTACGGAACACAGGGTTCAAGCGGTTCTCCTCCTTTAACGGCAAAAACGAACATCAACTAGAGAGCCTTTGCTCCATCGGAATTACCCGACTTCAACACTACTATGCCCTCATCCGACTCCCTATCCGACTCAGTAACAGTTATGAATTCCCGAAACCAATTGAACTCCATCGTTTGTTGCCAAAAGCAACAAACCGCCGACTTGTTTATCGAATAGGGACTCTCAAGTTTCTGTTTCAACTTTCCGC